>SKWC01000029.1 GCA_007129145.1 Rubritepida sp. | reverse complement strand
GCGGCATAGGCCATCATCTCCTGCATCTCATGGCCGGCGCAGTGGCGCGCCTCCATGGCCAGGAAGCCGGTGCGCGGCAACTCGAGGCACATCTGGTAGGCGTTGTGCGCCGCCACGCAGGCGGGGCCGAGGCGCTGAAGATACAGCGTCTCGAGATCCGCGAGTGCGGCGAAGGAGCCCGTGATGTAGAGCAGCGGGTCGCCCGCGCCGACCCAGGCGCCTTCTGGGTAGCGCAGGTCGAGGTCCACCACCGTGCCGCGGCGTTCCGCCACGCCGCGGATGAAATCGAGCGCCAGCCGGGGGGCGGAGACCACCGGCCGGCGCATGAACACCGCATAGGTGACGCGGCAGTCGCCATGGGCCTCGACGATGCGGCGGGTGCGGTTGAAGTAGCTGTCGGTCCGCGCCGCGATCTCGGCCTCGTCCATGGCGCTACTGCGCGGCCCGGGCTGGCTGCACCTCGGGGCGGGCGCGGTGCGCCTTCAGTTCCTCGGCGATCAGGAAGGCCAGTTCGAGGGACTGCTGGGCGTTGAGCCGCGGGTCGCAGAAGGTGGCGTAGTTGGCCGAGAGATCCGCCGCCGTCAGGCGATGCGCGCCCCCCGTGCACTCCGTCACGTCGCGGCCCGTCATCTCGACATGCACGCCGCCGGCGATCGCGCCTTCGGCCGCCATCACGTCGAAGAAGCGGCGCACCTCCTCGAGGATCGCCTCGAAGCTGCGGGTCTTGTAGCCGCCCTGCGTCACGGTGTTGCCGTGCATCGGGTCGCACAGCCACACCACCTCGCGGCCTGCGGCCTGCACCGCGCGCACCAGGGCGGGCAGCTTCTCGTCCACCTTCTCCGCGCCCATGCGCGAGATCAGGGTCAGCCGGCCCGGTTCGTTGGTCGGGTTCAGCGTCTCGACCAGGCGGACCAGGTCGGCGGGTTCGCTGGTCGGGCCGACCTTCATGCCGATCGGGTTGGCCACGCCGCGCAGGAATTCGACATGGGCGTGGTCCGACTGGCGGGTGCGGTCGCCGATCCAGAGGAAGTGGGCGGAGCACGCATAGGTCTTGCCGATATGCGTGCTGCTTTCGCGCGTCAGCGCCTCCTCATAGGGGAGCAGCAGTGCCTCATGGCTGGTGTAGAAGGCGGTCTCGCGGATCTGCGGCGCGTTGTCGCTGTTCATGCCGCAGGCGGCCATGAAGCGCAGCGTCTCGTCGATGCGGGTGGCCAGGCCCTCGTAGCGGTCGGCCAGCGGGCTGCGCGCCACGAAGTCGAGGTTCCAGCGGTGCACCTGGTGCAGATCCGCGAAGCCGCCGGTGGCGAAGGCGCGCAGCAGGTTCAGCGTGCCGGCCGACTGGAGGTAGGCGAATTCCATCCGCGTCGGGTCGGGCACGCGGGCCTCGGCGGTGAAGGCGGGGCCGTTGATGATGTCGCCGCGGTAGGAGGGCAGGGTGACGCCGCCCTGCGTCTCGACATCGCTGCTGCGCGGCTTGGCGAACTGGCCTGCCATGCGGCCGAGCTTCACCACCGGCATGCCGGCGCCGAAGGTCAGCACCACCGCCATCTGCAGCAGCACCTTGAAGCTGTCGCGGATGGTGTCGGCGCGGAAATCCGCGAAGCTCTCGGCGCAGTCGCCGCCCTGCAGCACGAAGGCGCGGCCCTGCCCGGCCTCGGCCAGGGCGGTTTTCAGCCGCTCGCACTCGCCGGCGAAGACCAGCGGAGGGAAGGTCTTGACCCGCGCCTCCACGGCCGCGAGCGCGGCCGGGTCGGGGTATTCGGGCACTTGCCGGATGGGCTTCTGCCGCCAGGAATCGGGGCGCCAATCACGCGCCATGGGGTGCACTCCGCGTCATCACTCTGTGTCCGAGTCTAGGGCAGGCCGCCGCGCCACGCTACCCGGCCACGCGGGTGCGGGTGCGCAGCGTCACGAACTCCTCGGCGGCGGTCGGGTGGATGCCGATGGTGCGGTCGAAATCCTGCTTGGTCGCGCCCATGACCACCGCGATGCCGATGCCCTGCATGATCTCGGCCGCGTCCTCGCCCACCATATGCGCGCCCAGGATGCGCTGCGTCTTCTGGCAGACGACCAGCTTCATCAGGGTGCGCCGGCCCTCGCGCCGGCTGATGGTGTGGCGTATCGGCGTGAAGCGCGTGAGATAGACGTCCACCGGCCCCAGACGCGCGGCCTCATGCTCGCTGAGCCCCACCGTGCCCACGGGCGGCGAGGTGAAGATGGCGGTGGGGACGTTCTCGTAGCTGGCGCGGCGGGGGTTGCCGCCATACAGCGTGTCGGCCAGGGCGTGGCCGACCGCGGTCGCCATGGGCGTGAGGTTGAGGCGATCCGTCACGTCGCCGATCGCGTGGATGTGGGGGATGCTGGTCGCGTGGTCGTCATCCACCGGGATGGCGCCGCCCTCGGCCACCGCCACGCCGGCCTTCTCCAGCCCCAGCCCATCGGTGTTGGGTGCACGGCCGGTGCAGAAGAACACCGCATCCACCTCGCGCGTGCCGTTGTTGGACAGGCGCAGCAGCACCTGCCCGTCGGGCAGCTTCTGCAGGGCGGTGGCGTTCACGCCCCCCTCCATCTGGATGCCCTGCGCCGTCATGGCCTCGGCCACGCAGATCTGCACATCCTCATCGAAGCCGCGCAGCACCTGGGGCGAGCGGTGGAACACCTCGACCTCGGCGCCGAGGCCGTGCAGCAGGCAGGCGAATTCGAGGGCGATGTAGCCCGCGCCCAGGATGGCGACGCGCCGCGGCAGCGCCTTCAGGGTGAACAGGTCGTCGCTGATCAGCCCGTGTTCCGCGCCGGGGATGTCGAGGCGGGTGGCGCGGCCGCCGGTCGCGACGACGATGCGCGCGGCGGTGACGGTCTGCCCGCCCATGCGGATGGTGTGGGCGTCCTCGAACACCGCGCGGGCGTTGAAGCGCGTGACGCCAGCACCTTCCAGCAGCCGGTCGTAGATGCCCGACAGCCGCGCGACCTCGGCGTCGCGGGCGGCGGCCAGCTTCGCCCAGTCATGCCCGCCCTTCGCGATGTCCCAGCCGAAGGCCGCGGCATCCTCGGCCCATTGGCCGTATTCGGCGGCGTTGACCATGATCTTCTTGGGCACGCAGCCGACATTCACGCAGGTGCCGCCCCAGAAGCGTTCCTCCGCCACGGCCACGCGCGCGCCATGGCCCGCCGCCACGCGCGCCATGCGCACCCCGCCCGAGCCACCGCCGATCACGAAGAGGTCGAAGTCATGCGCCATGATGCGTCCTTGCATTGGTCCGGGTCAGGCGGCAGCGGCCTGGGCATCCGCCAGGGCCTGCGCCACCACCCGCATGATCACGAGGTCATCCAGCGGGTCGGAGAAGCCCCGCGTTGCGGGGGCTGAGAGGCTGCGGTAGCTGAACAGCAGGGCGTTGTCGGTCTGCAGCGCGATCTCGGGCTCGGGGAAGGGGCCGGAGGGCGGGTCATCCAGCAGCGCGACGCCCACCAGCCTGGCGCGCGGCGCGGCCTTGGCCAGATGGGCGGCGAGTTCGCGGAACACGGCCTCGTCATCCGGGAAGCCCCTGAACATCTGCACGAGGAACAGCGGCGCATCGGCGTTCAGATCGTCCAGCAGGCGGTCGAAGCGCCAGCGCTGGCGCTGCAGCACCACCTCGATCGGACCCTCGCCGATCATGGAGACCAGCTCGCCCGTCTCGCGCTGCAGGGCCTCATGGACGTATTCGACCAGCTTGGGCGCGGCCTCGTCGTGGAAATCGGGGTTCCGCTCATACCCATAGGGCACCAGGACCCGGGCGAAATCCTCGCGCAGGCAGGGCAGCAGGGCCGGCAGGGGGAACTGCATGGGCCCGAGCGGGCTGGTGCTGGGGTTCAGGCCGCTCGCGGCCAGCAGCCAAGCGACCCACGGCTCGCAGCCGAAGGCATAGATCTTTGCGCCATGGAGCAGGGCGAGCGTCGCGTCCGGCATGAAGGGCACCAGCCGCGGCGCCTTGGAGGGGAAGCGCCGCCGGCGCGCCGCCTCCTCGCTGCGCCATATGCTGCCCACGATCTGCGCATAGGCCGTGGTCAGATCATGCAGCAGCGTTTCGCGCTCCATGGTGCGGATCGCGGATTCGAAGAATTGCGGGTCGGGATCGCGCTGCAGTATGGCCTGGTGCGCGCCGAGCACCAGGTCGCGCAGGGCGGGGCGGGCCGGCAGGACGGGGCGGCCATCGGGCTCGGCGGTCTTGGCGGGGGGCGTTGCGGCCTTGCCACCCGCGGGGCCGCCCGCGGGC
>SKWC01000207.1 GCA_007129145.1 Rubritepida sp. | reverse complement strand
TGGGCGGCTACGAGTTCTGGGGCGAGCAGGAGCTGTACTACAACCTCGGCACGATCAAGCCCACCATCATTGACCCTTCTGGCTTCGGCGTGTACGGCTCGACCACGTTCTTCGACGGCAACACGCCGCCGACTACGATTACGTTTACGCCGAACTTCTCCATCCCCTACACCAGCGTGAATAACGGGAACACCGCCTGGTACCGCAGGGCGTTCGTCGGGGACAGCCCGGGCGGGAACTTCATTGGCACGCCCACCACCGGCCTTGGGCTTAGCGGCTTCACCTTCACCCCCTCCACCGCAACCGGCGCCGCGCTACCGGAGGGGACGTACCGCTTCTTCGCCGTCAACTACGTGGTGTCCGAGAATGGGCGTATCTTGTTCCAGCCCACCGGCGAGTCCAGCGCCGTGAACCTTACTGGCGGAGACAACGCCATTAGCATCTCGCTCGCCTCTGGGGAGAACCCGAAGCTGCTGTACGTCACGCTGCCGACGGCCGTGCCGAACAAGGCGTTCTTGTGGGACGCGGGGCCGAACGAGTCGCTGGTCTTCACGTCCCTCAGCCAGGCGTCCATCTCTTCCCACATCTGGATGCGAATGGTGAACGACGCCCGCAGCGAGCTGCACCAGAACCGTTTCTACACCTCTGCGTACGGATACCTCCCCCAGGCGGGCCCGTACACGTATATCAATACTGGTCCGGGGCTTGAGGACAAAATCACGCGCGATGCCTTTGCCGCCTCGGCGGGCGCTGGCCGAGCGAACCGCGTGTATTTCAGTGAGATAGACGCTGGTGGCGAGCCGTACGCGAACCTCACTCGCACCCTGAACTACTTCGACGTACCGTTCCAGGCGTCGGCGGGCATCATCGCCATGGCGTCCACGCCCGGGGGGCTACTCATCTTCGGCTCCAACGAAACGTTCCTACTCAGGGGCGACCCGGCTGCCGCCGTGGAGCTGCAACGCTTCTCTTCCACCTACGGCATCGACCCCAGCACCCGCCCCGCGAAGATGTCTGGCGTCACCGCCTTCGTGTACCAGGGCGAGGTGTATGTCGTGTCGCTCGGGATGGGTGACATCGACTTCGGCTCGGCGGTGCAGAATATCTCTCGCGAGGTGTACAACCGCAACAGCCCCTTCGTGCAGGTGGTCGCCGACCATCCACGCGGCGCCTTCCTGTGCCGCACTGAGGATGGCCCCATTCTGCGGTACCACGTAGCGCAGCAGCGCTGGTCCGAGGGCCCGTTCAGCGCCATCGACCCGGGCACCGATTGGCGCCTGATTCCGAACGCGAACCTCTTCGGCGGCGACAACCCCAGTCCGTACTACTACGATCACGCGAACGTGAACACGGCCCTCCGCAGGGTGCTGCACATTGGCAGTGGCGCCGTGACGTTCGGCTGGGAGAACCTGGACCTGGGCGACAAGCGCGAGTCGAAGCTGTGGCGCTCGGTGGAGGTGTACACGAACACCGAGTACGACGGCAACCCGAGCATGACGTGGCAGATTGGCGCGAACAGCGGCACGGTCACCGGCAGATACCAGGGCAAGGGCATCTGGGTGTTCAAGCTGCCCATCGGCCAAGCCTCTCCGGTGGCGACGTTCCAGTTCCTCTTCCCGGGTATGGACTCCACCGATGTGATCGAGCCGCCGGTCGTCATCTCGTACGTCAGGCGCGGGCGTGCCCGCCTCTCGCACCCAGAGTCGGGGCTGTGATTACAGTTCGTTCTGGGCTACAGTAGCCCCAAGGAGGCGTTCCGGTGGAACTGCTCATTCCAATCCTGATCTCGGCTGGACTCGGGCTCATTTCGGGCGCCGGGTCTGCATTCAAGACTTCTCGCGGCGGCCAGATTCAAGCGGAGGGCGCGCAGCGTCACCAGGAACGGCTGCTGGCGATGATCGACCAGATGTTCGCCACGGATACCACCTCCGCGCCGATCAACGCCGCGAATCGCGCGATTGGCGGGCAGTTCGCATCGAGTGGCCTGGGTGGTAGTGGCATGAACAAGCAGGCCGCCGCCGAGGCAGCCGCCAGCATCATGGCGCAGGAGATGGGCCGCAAGCAGGGCGTGCAGGCGCAGGTGCTCCAGAACCCCGTCTTTGGGTCGCCCAAACCCGGCGACTTCAACCCGTGGGGCGACGCCTTCGCGGGTGGCCTGATGGGCGCTATGGGTGGTGGCGCGCAGGCGTACGGCGCGCAGATGAGCACCGACGCTGGGGCGACCGCCTTCAATGACGCAGTGAGCGGCTGGTGGCAGGGTCGCCAAGGCGGCGGTGCAGACCGCGCATCGGCGCCCCGCCCTGACCCCATGGTCCCCATGGCCTCTACACTTGGGACACCGGCGAACCCGGTACCGGCATACGTACCGAGCTTCAGCATGACTGACCCGCGGCCGATGAAGATGCCGAGGCGGTAATGGCTTTCACGCCGCAGAACCCTTTCGAGTTCGTGCAGAACCTCCTCCAGGGGGGCATGAACGCCATCGCCCAGGGCACTGCCAACCGGGTGCAGGGGCAGCAGGCTCGTGACGAGCGGCAAGAGGGCTACCGGCGCCAGGAGGGCCTGGACGCCGCACGCCGCGCCGAGAACCAGGGCGCCGACGCGCTCAGGCGGGCCCAGGACAGCCTGTCGCAGCTGATTGCGCTCCGTGCCCCGGAGGCCGAAATCATCCAGGCGCAGAACCTGGTGGCGAACCTCACGGCCGCGATGCAGGCCCCGACGATGCAGCTCTCCGACGCCGTGGGTGGCGCCCTGTCCGCCAACGTGGCGCCCAGCGCCCCGTTCGTGCCAGGCATGGACATGAGCCAACCAGGGGCCTTCGGCCCCCCGCCCGCCCCTGGCACCCAGCCGGAGCCGCAGACGCAGTTCCCACTCGCGCCGCCTCGCACGGGCGCGCAGCAGGTGGCGGCCGGTGCGGGCGTGGCGCAGGCGTTGCAGCGCGTCCAGGGCTTCATGGACATGGGCCTGGAGACGGCCGTCAGGAACGTGCAAAACGTCAACCCCGGCGACCCGGGTAGCGTGGTGCGACTGGCGACCTCGCTGGCCTACCTGGAGACGCTGCCCGAGTCGGACCAGAACCTCGCCGCGCCGATGGTGCGCCAGGCCATGGCGACGATCGAGAGCAACCCCGACGCCCGCGAGCTGTTCGACAACGCGATGCGCTCGCAGCGCCTGGCGCTGGAGACGAGCGAGTTCGGGCTGGAGAGGGACCGTGCGGTCGAGGACCGTGCGGTGGAGCGGTTCGACTGGGAGCGTGACGAGAACGAGTGGAGCGTCGAGCAACGCGAGTGGGCGCGTCTCCAGTTCGAGGCGTGGCGCAAACGGGAGCCGGTTGAGTTCCAGCGCCTCCTCAGCGTGGTGGGCGAGGAGAGCGCCCAGCGCGTGGTCACGGCGACGCAGACGGGCGTGTATGAGCACCTGTCGGACTCGGAGAAGGCGCAGCTGGCCCGCACGATGGGCGTGGAAGCCGACGCGCTGCCGGATGCGATGCGGGCCGTGGCAGAGCGCAACGAGCGGGCGCGTGAGCTGGAAGTGCGCTCGATGGAGTTGCAGAACGAGCAGACGGAGCAGAGCATCATGCTCGGCGAAGTGGAGTACGAGCTGAAAGGCGTCGCCTTGAAGCGCAACCGCTGGGCGTTCGACCGCGAGAAGTTCACCGCACAGGCGCAGGACGAGGAGATGATTGCGACCGGCATCGCCAGCGCGATTCGGAACGGTGACACGACGGTGATGGCGTTCTACGCCACCGCGTTCGATGACCCGAACAGCGCGCTCGGCGGGCTGCTGCGGGCGAACGGCGTGACCGAAGACCAGCTGGCCGGGTACATGCTACAGGCGCAGCGGCAGTACGACGCGGACCAGGCACGCCTGGAGGTCGATGACCGTTTCCGTGAGGCACAGGCCGACATGGCGGTGCTGAACCTTGAGAACGCGCAGGAGCTGTCGCCGCTGGAGCGCGAGGCGTTGCGGGCAGAGTACGAACTCCGCGCCCAGCGGGCCCAGGCGGACCTCCGGGATATCGTGTTCACGCAGACCGCGAACCGGGTGGTCGCCATCTCCAACATGGCGGACGTGGTGCCGCCGGGCTTCTGGGACGACGTGCCACCCGCTGTGATGGGCGTCGTCGAGGAGCTTGGCCTGTCCACGGACGAGCTGCGGGGGCGCTCGGAGTACAACGAGTGGCTGCGGCAGGCGCCAATGCGGCAGCAGGGCAGCGACATGTTGAAGTTCCTGGCGCAGGCGCCTCCCGAGGATGAGCAGTCGGCCTCGATGATGATTAGCGGCGCGTTGTCGGCGCTGGAC
>SKWC01000361.1 GCA_007129145.1 Rubritepida sp. | reverse complement strand
GTTCCGGCGGCAGCCCGTCCAGCGGCGTGACCGCCTCGACCTCTGCCGCGACCAGGGACGCCACGCCCGCGCGCAGCGCCTCCAGCCCCTCGGCGGGATCGCCATCGCCCTCTCCCTCGGCCGTGACGGCCGCCAGCAGGCGGCGCAGCACGCATTGCGCCTCCAGCCGGCGCGCGGCGCCGGCCGCTTCCGCCGCCTCGAAGCGGTCCTCCAGCGCGAAGATCTCGGCCGCGCGCCAGGCCGCCGCCGCCAATTCCTCCGGCTCCAGCGTGGCCGCCAGCCGCCCCAGCGCGGCGCAGCCCAGCCGGTTCACCACCCGGTTCGCCAGGATCATGGCGATCAGCTCCCTCCGCAGCCGGTGCCGCAGGAGCAGAGGCAGGAAGCGCTCCTCGCGCAGCGGTGCCGGGAAATACGCCTCCAGAAGCGGCGCGAAGACCTCCGCGCCGACGAGTTCGGAGCGCGAGAGCGCATCGGTCAGCCACAGCTTCGCGACCGGCATCAGCGCGGCGATCTCCGGACGCGTCAGCGCCTCGCCGGCGCCCTCGCGCAAGGCCATGGCCGCCGCCGAAGGCAGGCCCGCCACGGCGCGATCGAGCAGCCCCGCCTCCTCCAGCCGGCGCATCAGCGCCGCCTGGCCGGGCAGGGCCGTGGCGCCCTCGGCCGCCTCCAGCGAGACCGCGACCGACTGCAGCGCGTTGTCGCGCAGCACCAGCGCCGCCACCTCATCCGTCATGGCGGCCAGCAGGTCATCGCGGCGGCGCCGGTTCAGGAGCCCCTCGGCCTCGGCATCGGCCAGCAGGATCTTGATGTTCACCTCGCGGTCCGAGGTCGAGACGCCCGCCGAATTGTCCAGCGCGTCGGTGTTGAGCCGCACCCCGTGCCGCGCCGCCTCGATCCGCCCCGCCTGGGTCATGCCCAGATTGGCGCCCTCGCCCAGCACCCGTGCGCGCAGTTGGCTCCCATCCACCCGCAGCGGGTCATTGGCGCGGTCGCCGGCATCCGCCTGGCTTTCGGTGCTGGCCTTCACATAGGTGCCGATGCCGCCGAAATACAGCAGGTCCACCTGCATGCGCAGGATGGCGCGCATCACCGCCGCCGGCTCCAGGCGGTCCTCCTGCACTCCCAGCATGCGCCGCGCCTGGGGGCTCAGCGGGATCAGCTTCTGCGTGCGCGGGAAGACGCCGCCGCCGGTGCTGATCTTCCCCCGGTCGTAGTCGTCCCATGAGGAGCGCTTGAGCCCGAAAAGCCTTTCGCGCTCGGTATGGCCCGCCGCCGGGTCGGGGTCGGGGTCGAGGAAGATGTGCCGGTGGTCGAAGGCCGCGAGCAGCCGCGTCTGCCGGCTCACCAGCAGCCCATTGCCGAACACGTCGCCCGACATGTCGCCCACGCCCGCGCAGGTGAAGGGCGCGTCATGGATGGACCGGCCCAGCGCCTCCTGGAAATGGCGCTCAACCATCACCCAGGCGCCGCGCGCGGTGATGCCCATGGCCTTGTGGTCGTAGCCCGCCGATCCGCCCGAGGCGAAGGCGTCGCCCAGCCAGAAGCCGTATTCCTCCGACAGCGCATTGGCGATGTCGCTGAAGCTGGCGGTGCCCTTGTCGGCCGCGGCGACGATGTAGGGGTCGTCGCCGTCGCGTCGGCGCAGCCCTGCGGGCGGGATGACCTCGGCGCCACGCAGATTGTCGGTCAGGTCCAGCATGCCGCGGATCAGCGTGCGATAGGCCGCGACCCCGGCCTCCAGGAAGGCCTCGCGGCCCTCCGGCACCTCGCCCTTCAGCACGAAGCCGCCCTTGGCGCCGGTCGGCACGATGACGACGTTCTTCAGCACCTGTGCCTTCATCAGCCCCAGGATCTCGGTGCGGAAATCCTCGCGCCGGTCCGACCAGCGGATGCCGCCGCGCGCCACCGGGCCGGCGCGCAGGTGGCAGCCCTCCATGGCCGGGGAATGGACGAAGATCTCCCGCCAGGGCCGCGGCAGGGGCATGTCGCCGGCCGCGGCGCTGTCGATCTTGAAGGCGATGCAGTCCTTCGCCGCAAAGAAATTCGTGCGCAGCATCGCGTCCAGCACGGTGCGGTAGCGCGTCAGGATGCGATCCTCGTCGGGGTTGGCGACAGCTTCCAGCAGCGCCAGCCATTCCGCCTGGAGCGCCGCCTCGTCGCGGTCAAAGGCGTCGGGCGCGAAGCGGCGATTGAAGATCTCCACCAGCAGCGAGGCAGCGCGCGGGTTGTTCGCCAGCGCCTCCTCCACGCTGGGCTGCGCGAAGGGAAAGCCAGCCTGCTTCATCCAGCGGTACATGGCCCGCAGCAGCCAGCACGCCTTCCAGTCGAGCCCGGCGCGCAGCACCAGGCGATTGAAGCCGTCGGCCTCGGCCCAGCCGCGCAGCAGCGCGTGCAGCGCGCCGGTCACGTCATGCAGCCGGTCCTCCTTCACATCCACGCGGGCCTGCAGCCGGTAGACATGCAGGACCACAACCGGGCCGCCCACCGGGTCCAGGCGGTAGGGCACCTCCTCGATGGCGTGCAGGTCCAGGCTTTCGAACAGCGGCAGCGCATCGGCCAACGGCAGCGGCGCGTCGGGGCTGGCCAGGCGCAGCATGACGGCATGCGCATCGCCGCCGGGCTCGCGCGCCAGCGCGGCGCGGGGCCGCCCGCCATGCGGCAGCTCCTGCGCCAGGTGGATGTCGGCCGGCGCATGGGCCAGGCCTTCGCCCTCGCGGTAGCTGGGGGGGAAGGCGTCGCGCCAGCGGGCCAGCAGCCGCGCGCCCTCGGCCGCGCCATACTCATGCAGCAGCGCCTCTTCCAGCTTTTCGCCGAAGCCGCGCGTGGCCTGCGCGACCGCCAGTTCCAGCGCGCCCAGGTCGGGCAATACCGGCTGCGCGGGGTCAGTGCCGATGATGTAGTGCACCCGCGCCAGCGGCGCGTCGCCCAGCGCGATGTGGAAGGCCGACAGCCGCCCGCCATGCGCGCCGGCCAGCATGCTCCCCACGCGCTCGCGCAGCTGGGTGTCGAACACCTCCCGCGGCAGCCAGGCGATGACCGACACGAAGCGGCCGAAGGGGTCGCGCCGGGTGAACAGCGCGGTGCGCGGCCGGATCGCGAGGTCCAGCGCGATCCGTGCCCCCGCCAGGATGGCGTCCTCGCCGGCCTGGAACAGCTCATCGCGCGGCCAGGTGTCGAGCGCGTTGCGCAGCGCCCGCCCGTCATGGCTGTCCGGCCCCACGCCCGAGGCTGCGAAGATGCGCTCCATCTTGCCGCGCAGCAGCGGGATCGAGCGCGGGTTGCGGTTGTAGGCGGCGGCGGCGAACAGCCCCACCAGCAGCCGCACCCCCACCACCTCGCCCGCCGCATCGGTGATGCGGGTGGCCACCACATCGGCGTGCTGCGGGCGATGCACGGTGCTGCGCATGTTGGCCTTGGCCACCGTCACCGGCGCCACGCCCACCAGCGCATCGCGCACGCCCTCGGCCAGTTTCGGCAGACCGCGCAGCGCGTCGAACACCGGCAGCGCCGGGTCACGCAACAGGCCGAGGTTCTCCTCGGTCGCCACCTGCGCGCCGTCGCCCTGCAGCACCAGGCGGCGATGCCCCAGCAGCACGAAGTTCTCGCTTCGCAGCCAGCGCAGGAACTCCGCCGCCTCGCCATCCTCGCCCACCTCCCGCGCGGCGGCGTCCAGCATGGCCAGCATGTCGGGGAAATCGCCCACCGCGGCACGCACATCGCGCAGCGTGCGCCGCAGCGCGGCTTCCACCCCCGCCCAGTCCGAAGGTTCCATGCCGGGCAGCATGTGCGCGGGCGTGGGTGCGATGGTCACGCGCATCAGGCTCTCGCGCAGCGGTCCCTGCCCCATGTCGAGCAACCGTCCCGCCGCGTCGCGCCGCACATCCAGGATCGGGTGGTGCAATTCGCGCACCACCCGCCCGCTGCGGTTCAGCGCCGCCAGGACGCTGTCCACCAGGAAGGGCATGTCGTCATTGACCACCTCGACGACCGCCAGCGGGCCGCGGCCTGAGCCTGGCGGGAACAGCCGCAGCTTGGTCTCGCCGGGCCCCCTTTGGGCCGCGAAGCCCGCCAGGGATGCGGCGGCCTCCGCCAGCGACGCGGGGGCCATCGCCGCCAGTTCGCGGGTCGGCGTGGCGGAGAACAACGGGTCCAGCAGTGCCTCCGCCCCCGGCGGGGCCGCATGCAGCGCCTGTCGCGCCGCGGCCAGCACCTGTCGCCGCACCGGATCGGCATCCCTGATCGCTGCTGTATCGGGCATCACCGTCTCCTCATCCTGCGCCCGGGCTGCCGCCGGGCTTGGCGCAACCAGTTTCC
>SKWC01000106.1 GCA_007129145.1 Rubritepida sp. | reverse complement strand
TGTTACGAAAATAAACCGAAGCCGTGGGGGGTTGCGCTGCCGGGCGTGGATACCACAGTTGACACTGAACCGCGATTGAGGGGGAGATTCCACATGCGCGCATGGATGTATATGGGCGCCGCCCTGGTGATGGCGCCGATGGCGCAGGCACTGGCGAGCGACCCGGCGGCGGGGCAACGGGTGTTCAACCAGTGCCGCGCTTGCCACACCATCAACGAAGGCGGCCGCAACGGCGTCGGCCCGAACCTGTGGGGCGTCTGGGATCGCGCGGCCGGCGCGGTGGATGGCTTCCGCTACTCCGCGAGCATGCAGGAAGCGGCCGCGGGCGGCCTCGTCTGGAACGAGGAGAACCTGCGCCGCTACCTGGCCAACCCGCGCGACGTCGTGCCGCGCGGCTCGATGGCCTTCGCCGGCGTGCGCAACGAGACGCAGCTCGACAACCTGCTGGCCTATCTGCAGCAGCAGCGCTGAGCAGGGCGCGACTACAGGAAGGGGCGCCGGCCTTGCGGTCGGCGCCCTTTTTCATGCCCGGCCCTCTTCACCGGCCCATGGCACGTCCCTTGCTGCGCCGCACCCAGGCGTGACCGCCCGGCCGATCCCCGGCCGACAGCAGAGGACAGCAGGCATGGATATCGGCGTCTTCATCCCGATCAACAACAACGGCTGGCTGATCTCGGAGAACGCTCCGCAGTACATGCCCAGCTTCGAGCTGAACAAGACCGTGGTGCAGAAGGCCGAGGGCTACGGCCTCGACTTCGCCCTTTCAATGATCAAGCTGCATGGTTTCGGCGGCAAGACCGAGTTCTGGGACCACGGGCTGGAAAGTTTCACCCTGATGGCGGGCCTCGCGGCCGTCACCTCGCGCATCAAGCTCTTCGCCTCCACCGCGGTGCTGACCATCCCGCCCGCCATCGTGGCGCGCATGGCCACCACCATCGACAACATCTCGGGCGGGCGCTTCGGGGTGAACATCGTCTCGGGCTGGCACAAGATCGAATACACCCAGATGGGCCTGTGGCCGGGTGATGAGCACTTCAGCAAACGTTACGACTACAGCACGGAATATGTGCAGATCCTGCGCGACCTTTGGGAGTCCGGCGAGAGCGACCTCGAGGGCCAGTACTTCCAGATGGACAAGTGCAAGCTGAGCCCCCGCCCCGCGCGGCCCATCGAGATCGTCAGCGCCGGCCAGTCCGACCGCGGCATGGATTTCGGCGCCACCTGGTGCAACTACAATTTCTGCCTGGGCGAGGGCGTGAACGAGCCCACCAAGGCCGCCGCCGTCCCCGCCCGCGTGCTCGAGGCGGCGAAGCGCAGCGGCCGCGATGTCGGCGCCTACATGCTCTACATGGTGGTCTGCGCCGACACGGATGAGGCCGCGCTGGCCAAGTGGGACAGCTATGAGCGCGGCGCCGACCGCGAGGCGCTGGGCCATCTGCTGGGCCATGTGGCGCATGACGTGAACACGCAGGACACCTCGATGGCGGCCGCCATCAAGCGCAACCCCTCGCCGATCAACTTCAACATGGGCACGCTGGTGGGCAGCCCGGCCTCCATCGCGCGCATGCTGGACGAGGTGGCGGCGATGCCGGGCGTGAAGGGCATCATGCTGTGCTTCGACGACTTCATCCAGGGCATGGATGACTTCGGCCAGAAGATCCAGCCGCTGATGGCCTGCCGCCAGGACCGGCTGGCCAAGGCCGCCGCCTGAGGGGCGGCAACCGGCGCGCGTGAAAAAGGGGGCGGGTGGTGCCCGCCCCCTCCGTGCTCCCGCGGGTGCGGAAGCTCAGACGCCGGCCTGGATGTTGTAGCGCTGCGCAACTTCACGCGCGACCGTCAGGTCCGACTGCATCACGCGCACGAAATCCGCGCCCAGCGGCGTCGGGTTGCGCGGCAGCGTCTGCAGCGCCGTCAGCTCGCGCAGGAAGCGCTCGTCCTGAATCAGCGTGGGGATCAGCGTCATCATGCGATCGGCGATGGGCTGTGGCAGGCCGCGCGGGCCGGACATGCCGACCCACTGGGTCTGCACCATGCTCGGATAGCCCAGCTCGGCGAAGGTGCGCAGTTCCGGGAAAACCTCCAGCCGCTGCGCCGAGGAGATGGCCAGCGCGCGCAGCGTGCCGTTGCGGATGTTGTTCACATTGGTGGTGATGGGGTCGATGAAGGTCTCGATGTGCCCGCCCATCAGGTCGTTCAGCGCGGGCGCGCTGCCGGCATAGGGAGCGTGCTCAAACTCCGGCAGGTTGGCGAGGCCACCCAGCATCGCGCCCAGCATGTGCGGCGCCGAGCCCACGCCCGAGGAGCCGTAGCGGATGGGACGGGTGCGGGCCGCCTGCAGCAGTTCCTCGAAGGACTGGATCGGGCTGTCGCCGCGCACCAGGATCACGCTCGGCGCCTCGACCAGCATGCCCAGATGGGTGAAGTCGGCCACCGGGTCGAAGGGCAGGCGCGGCAGGGTGGCGGCCGAATAGACCATCACCGAGGCGTGCGTCATCAGAAAGGTGTAGCCGTCGGCCGGCTGGTTCGCCACGTAATGCGTGCCGATCACGCCGCCGGCGCCGGCGCGGTTCTCGACCAGCACGCTGTGCCCGCCGAGTGCCTGGGACAGCGGCAGCGCCAGCAGGCGCGTGACCGTGTCCACCAGGCCGCCAGGGGGGAACATGGCCACCAGGCGGATGGGACGGCCGCTCGGCCAGGCCTGGGCGGAGGCGATGGCCGGGGCGGCGAGCAGGCCGGCCGCGGCCCCGAGCAGAGTGCGACGCTGCATGAGCTTTGATCTCCTGGACGATCCATGCGGCGGACTTGCATAACAATTATGCAAATGCGCGCCGATGAATCATTGCAGAATCAAACGGAGCAAGCGGCGTGCCAGTTGTCCGCCGCCCGTCAGGCCGGGATGGCCGCCGACCATGGCGACATCACATCGGTGATGCCGATGCGCATGCCCGCCTTCTGCTGGATCAGGTTCGGGCAGGCGAAGTTCACCGGCAGCACCGCATGCTCCACCGCCTGCACCGGCCCGTCCGCCGCCAGCGCCGCCTGCACCGCAGCCCCCAGGCGGCGGTCCATCGTCACGGCATCGGGGCCCGAGACGTCAATGCGCGGATGGTGCGCCGCGGCCTCGGGGTCCATGGCGAAATCCGCCACGAAGGAGAGCATCTGGAACACCGCCGCCATGATGCGCCGCCCGCCCGAGGCGCCGCCCGCGATCTCGGGGTTGCCCTGCCCGTCCAGCAGGATCACCGGGCACATGTTGCACAGCGGCCGCTTGTTGGGCGCGATGGCGTTGGCGCTGCCCGGGGTCGGGTCGAACCACATCACGCCATTGTTCATCAGCACGCCCGAGCGCGGCAGCACCAGCCGCGAACCCATGGAGGACAGCAGCGTGGTGGTCATCGCCACCATCATCCCGTCCTTGTCCACGGCGGTCAGGTGGGTGGTGCAGGTGGGCTCGCCGGTCGCGGCCTCGGCATCGCCCAGCCCCGCCAGGCGCTCGGCATAGGCGGCGCGCATCGCGCGCGCCAGATGCGCGAACCAGCCGGCGTCCGGGGTCGCGGCATAGGGGGCCGCCTCCATCTGCGCCAGCACCCGCGCGAGCGTCGGCCCCGCCGTCAGCCCCGAGGCCAGCATCCAGCGCCGGCCGCGCAGCGTCGCCTCCAGCGCGGGGCGCACCACCGCGGCGCAATCGCGCAGATCATCGGCGCCCACGAAGCCGCCCAGTTCCTTCATGTCGGCGGCGATGCTGGCCGCGACATCGCCCGTGTAGAAATCCTGCGGGCCCGCATGCTGCAGCCGCTCCAGCGTGTCGGCCAGCCGGCCAAGCTGCATGAAGCCCGGAACGCCCTGATAGGGGGCGACGGGCGGCAGCCCATTGGGCAGGTAGATGCGCGCGCTCTCGGGATAGAGACGCAGCACGGCGGCGCTGTTGGCCACCTTCAGCGTTGTGTACCAATCCTGCGGCAGGCCGCGCTTCGCCAGCGCCACCGCCGGCGCCAGCACCTCGCGCATGGGCAGCCGGCCGTGGCGCGCATGCAATTCCATGTACCCCGCCACCGAGGAGGGGATCAGCACGGATTTCGGCCCGTGGATGTTCACATCGCCCACCACCTCGGGCCAGGCGAACAGATCCTGCTTGTGCCCTCCGGTCAGCGGATAGGCGGAAGGGTCCAGCCCGCGCGGCGCCTTGGGGCCGAAGTCGAAGGTCTGGCAGTCCATGCCGGGTGCGGCGACCTGCGCGAAGCCGATGCCGCCCAGCCCGGAGTTCCAGGGCTCCAGCACGGCCAGGGCGAAGGCGGTGGCCACCGCCGCATCGGCGGCGCTGCCGCCCGCGCGCAGGATCTCG
>SKWC01000444.1 GCA_007129145.1 Rubritepida sp. | reverse complement strand
GCCGCCCATTCCTGGCTGGCTGCCGAGCGCCTCGGCGACCCCGCCATCCCCGAGCTTTCGCCCGCGCAGATCGAGCAGCATCTCGGCATCGCGGTGGACCGCGTGATGGCCGAGGGAAGCTGCCATGACCGCGGTCTGGCGGCGCTGGCCATCAAGCAGGCGCGCGGCGACCTGATCGAGGCCGCCTTCCTGCTGCGCGCCTACCGCAACACCCTGACCCGCTTCCTGGCCGCCGAGCCGCTGGACACCGGCGCGATGCGCCTGCTGCGCCGCATCAGCGCCACCTACAAGGATCTGCCCGGCGGGCAGCTTCTCGGCCCCACCTTCGACTACACCCACCGCCTGCTGGAATTCGCCCTGGCCGCCGAGGGCGCGCCCCCGCCCCCGCCGGAGGAGGCCGAGGCCGAGGCCGGCCCGGTGCCGCGCGTCTCGGCCATACTGGCGCAGGAGGGGCTGATGGCGCAGGAGGTCCCCGATCCCGGCGCGCCGCCGCCCGACCTGACCCGCGCGCCCCTGGCCTTCCCCGCCGAGCGCCCGCTGCGGCTGCAGTCGCTCGCGCGCGCCGATGAGGGCTTCCTGCTCGGCCTCGGCTATTCCACGCAGCGCGGCTACGGCAACGCCCACCCCTTCGTGGCCGAGCTGCGCGTGGGCGCGGTGGAGGTGGTGCTGGCCCCGCCCGAACTCGGCTTCCCGATCTCCATCGGCGAGGTCACCGTCACCGAATGCCAGATGGTGAACCAATTCGCCGGCAGCGCCGACGCGCCGCCGCAATTCACCCGCGGCTACGGCCTCGCGATCGGCCACAATGAGCGCAAGGCGATGGCGATGGCGCTGGTGGACCGCGCCCTGATGGCGCGCGAACTGGGCGAGGAGACGGGCGCCCCCGCCCAGGATGAGGAATTCGTCCTGCTGCATGGCGACAATGTCGAGGCCACGGGCTTCGTCGAGCATCTGAAGCTGCCGCACCATGTGGATTTCCAGGCCGAGCTTGAGAAGCTGCGCTCCATCCGCGCCCGCTGGGAGGCGGCGCGGCGTGCCCCGGCCGGCACGGAGGCCGCGGAATGACCGATCCCATGCCGCAGGAGGGGGGCTACAACTTCGCCTATCTGGACGAGGCGACGAAGCGGATGATCCGCCGCGCCATCCTCAAGGCCATCGCCGTGCCCGGCCACCAGGTGCCCTTCGGCGCGCGCGAGATGCCGCTGCCCTATGGCTGGGGCACGGGCGGCATCCAGCTCACCGCCAGCGTCATCGGGCCATCCGACGTGCTGAAGGTCATTGACCAGGGCGCGGACGACACCACCAACGCGGTCTCCATCCGCCGCTTCTTCGCCCGCGTCGCCGGGGTGCGCACCACCACCCGCACCGCCGAGGCCAGCGTCATCCAGACCCGCCACCGCATCCCCGAGCACCCGCTGCGCGAGGGCCAGGTCATGGTCTTCCAGGTGCCGATGCCCGAGCCGCTGTTCCGCCTGGAGCCGCGCCTCGTCGAGACGCGCCGGCTGCACGCGCTGGGCGACTACTCGCTGGCGCAGGTGCGGCTGTATGAGGAGGTGGCGAAGCATGGCGAATGCGGCTCGGCCTACAACCACCCGGTGCTGGTGAACCAGCGCCACCTGATGTCGCCCTCGCCCATCCCGGGCTTCGACAATCCGAAGCTGCACATGTCGCCGGCGCTGATGCTGTTCGGCGCGGGGCGCGAGAAGAAGATCTACGCCGTGCCGCCGCACACCAGCGTGGTCAGCCTCGATTTCGAGGACCACCCCTTCACCCCGCGCCGCGCGCCCCATGCCTGCGCCTTCTGCGGCAGCACCGAGAGCTACCTGGACGAGATCGTGACCGACGACCGCGGCGGGCGGATGTTCGTCTGCTCCGACACCGACCATTGCGCCACGCGGCAGGAAGCGCGCGAGGCCGCGGAATGAGCGCGATCCTGGAAGCCTGCGGCCTTGACCTGCGCTTCGGCGCGGTGCGCGCACTGGATGGCGTGAGCCTCGACCTCTGGCCCGGCGAGGTGGTGGCGATCGTGGGCGAGAGCGGCTCGGGCAAGTCCACCCTGCTGCGCGCGCTGGCGGGCCTCGCCACGCCCGATGCGGGGCGGGTGCTGTATCGCGACGCCGAAGGGGCCGCGCATGAAGTGCACGCGGCTTCCGAGGCCCAGCGGCGGCGGCTGGCGCGCACCGACTGGGGCTTCGTGCACCAGAATCCGCGCGACGGGCTGCGCATGGGCGTCTCGGCCGGGGGCAACATCGGCGAGCGGCTGATGGCCGCCGGCGCGCGCCACTACGGCGGCATCCGCGCCGCGGCGGCGGAATGGATGGCGCGCGTCGAACTCGACCCCGCCCGCATGGACGAATTGCCGCGGAACTTCTCGGGCGGGATGCAGCAGCGGCTGCAGATCGCGCGCTGCCTCGTCACCGGCCCGCGCCTCGTCTTCATGGACGAGCCCACGGGGGGGCTCGATGTCAGCGTGCAGGCGCGGCTGCTGGACCTGATCCGCGGCCTGGTCGAGGAACTCGGCCTCGCGGTGCTGTTCGTCACCCATGACATCGCGGCCGCTCGGCTGCTGGCGCATCGCATCATCGTCATGCGCCATGGCGCCATCGTCGAGGAAGGCCCGGCCGACCGCGTGCTGGACGATCCGCAACACCCCTACACCCAGCTTCTGGTCGCCTCGGTGCTGGCGGCATGAGCCCGGTGCTGGTGGTCGAGGGGCTGGCCAAGGACTTCACCCTGCATCTGCAGGGCGGGGTGGTGCTGCCGGTGCTGCGCGACGCGGCGCTGGTGCTGCACCCGGGCGAATGCGTGGCGCTGACCGGCCCCTCGGGGGCGGGGAAATCCACGCTGATGCGCTGCATCGCGGGCAATTACGGCGCCGATGCGGGGCGGATCATGCTGCGCCACCGCGGTGCGATGCACGACCTCGTAAGCGCCGATGCGCGGCTGCTGCGCGAGATCCGGCGCGAGACGCTGGGCCATGTCTCGCAATTCCTGCGCGTGATCCCGCGCGTGCCCGCGCTGGAGGTGGTGGCTGCCCCCCTGCGCGCCCGCGGCGTGGCGCGGGAGGACGCTCTGGCCCGCGCCGCCGCCCTGCTGGAGCGGCTGAACCTGCCCGCCCGGCTGCACGGCCTGCCGCCCGCCACCTTCTCGGGCGGTGAGCAGCAGCGGGTGAACATCGCCCGCGGCTTCATCGCGGACTGCCCGCTGATGCTGCTGGACGAACCCACCGCCAGCCTCGACCCCGCCAACCGCGCGGTGGTGATCGGGCTGATCCGGGAGGCCAAGGCGCGCGGCGCCGCCATACTGGGAATTTTCCATGACACCGAGGTGCGCGACGCCGTGGCGGATCGCCGCCATGAGGTCGCCCCGCTAGAAGACGCCGCATGAACAGCCCCGAGACCATCCTCACCAACGCCCGCATCATCCTGCCCGACGCCGAGATGCTGGGCACGCTGGTGCTGCGCGACGGCCGCATCGCCGAGGTGCAGCCCGGCCGCGCCCACCACCCCGCAGCGACCGATTGCGAGGGAGCCTTCCTGATACCCGGCGTGGTGGATGTGCACACCGACAACCTGGAGCGCCAGGTGCTGCCGCGCGCCAATGCCCGCTGGCCCTCGCGCTCGGCCTTCATGGCGCATGACGCGCAATGCGCCGCGGCCGGCGTCACCACCGTGCTGGACGCGCTGTGCCTGGGCGACCTGGGCTTCGACCTGGAACGCGGCCAGACCTTCCAGGACGGCGTGGCGGATCTGACGGCGCTGTCGGGCACCGGGATCCTGAAGGCCGACCACCTGCTGCACCTGCGCTGCGAACTGCCCGCGCCCGACATGCCCGAATTGCTGGACCAGGTGGCCGACCACCCGCTGGTGGCGATGGTCAGCCTGATGGACCACTCGCCCGGCGTGGGCCAGTACCGCGACCTTGCGCGCTACCGCGCCATGCGCATCCGCCAGACCCGCATGACCGAGGCCGAGGTGGAGGCGCGCATCGCCTTCCTGCGCGACCAGCGCGACCGGCTGCGCGAGGCGCAGCGCCGGCTGGTGCTGGACCGTTTCGCCGGGCGCGGCATCCCGCTGGCCAGCCACGATGACGAGGAAGCCGGGCAGGTGCGCCGGAACGCCGCGGACGGCATCATGGTCAGCGAATTTCCCGTCACCATGGAAGCCGGCGAGGAAGCCGCGCGCATCGGCGTCGCGGTGATCGCGGGCGCGCCCAACATCGTGCGCGGCGGCAGCCATTCGGGGAATGTGGCCGCGATGGACCTGGTGCGCGCCGGCGCGGTGGACGTCCTGGCCAGCGACTATGTCCCGCCCGCGCTCATCGAGGCCGCCTTCCGCATGGCCG
>SKWC01000347.1 GCA_007129145.1 Rubritepida sp. | reverse complement strand
GACGGACGGGCTGGTGCCGGCGCTGCAGGCGCGCGGCCTGGCGCGCACCGCCTACGGGCACGCGCAGTTCCGCGACAACCTCATGGCCTTCTGAGGCATTTGCCGACAGGACGGCGCCGGCCCGCGCCCCCACCCGGCCACCCATCCAGGATACTGTCGTTGGGTGGCCGGGCGGGGGAGCGTGCCGGCGCCGTCTGATCGGAAAATGCGCTAGCTTTTGCGCAGCCGCAGCCTGCCCGGGCGGTCGGGGCCGGGCGCCTCCAGGGCCAGCACGGCATGGCCCAGTTCGCCCAGGCTGCGCGGCAGGTTCTCGAAGGGTTCCTGGCCCTGGAAGGCGACCTCAAGCTCCTGGCCGGCTTCCATGCGGTCCAGCTTCAGCCGCACACGCACGAAGGTCATAGGGCAGCGGTCGGCGGTGATGTCAAGAAATTCGCCTGACATGTGGTTGCCGGTCACTTGAGTGTTGGAAATCTGGGTCATGGACGTTTCGCCTGCTTGCTTTCGTGCTGCGGTAGTCTATATGCGGCTCTGTGTATTTGGGGGCCTGCCGAATGGCTGACAATGTCAAACCCGAAGCTGACCTGCTCGGCTTGACCGCGCAGATCGTGTCCGCGCATGTATCAAACAACCCGGTTCCCGTGGCGGAACTGTCGGGGCTGATCCAGGATGTGCACCGCACCCTGACATCGCTGGGCTCAGAGGCGCCCGCGCCCGAGGCTGAGAAGAAGCTTCCGGCCGTGCCCATCAAGAAATCCATCACGCCCGACTATCTGATCTGCCTCGAGGACGGGAAGAAGCTGAAGATGCTGAAGCGGCATCTGCAGACCGCCTACAGCATGACGCCTGAGCAGTACCGCGAGAAGTGGGGCCTGCCGCCGGAATACCCGATGGTGGCGCCGAACTACGCGAAGCACCGCTCCTCGCTGGCCAAGAAGATCGGCCTCGGGACGCAGTCGCGCAAGTCGGACGCCTCTGCTAACTCGTAAGCGCCCGGATGGGCCGGACGAGGGAGCACAGCGCCATCACCACGGAGATGTCCCGCATCGAGCGGATGTGCGTCGAACGCGGCCTGAAGATGACCGGCCAGCGCCGCCTCATCGCACGCGTCCTGTCGGAGAGCGATGACCACCCCGATGTGGAGGAGCTCTACCGGCGCGCGCTCGCGCTCGATTCGCGGGTCTCCGTGGCGACCGTCTATCGGACCGTGCGGCTGCTCGAGGAAAAGGGCATCCTCGAGCGGCGCGACTTCGGCGGCGGCCGCGCCCGCTACGACCCCGCCGACCGCGGCCACCACCATCACCTGATCGACGTGGACAGCGGCAGGGTGATCGAGTTCTCCGATGCCGCGCATGACGCCGTGGCGCGCGAGATCGCCCGCCGCCTGGGCTATGAGACGGTGCAGATGCGGCTTGAGATCTTCGGCCGCCGCCTGCCCGAATCGGCGCCCGCCGGCGCCAAGCCCGGCCGGCGGTCGGTGTGACGGCGCAGGCCCATTTCGCGGAGCTGCGCGCCGGCAACCTCGGCGTGCGGGTCGCCGACACGGCGGAGGAGGTGCGCGCCGCGCAGGCGCTGCGCTACCGCATCTTCTACGGCGAGATGGGCGCGCAGGCCGATGCCGCAACCGCCGCGGCGGGCCTCGATTCGGACGCCTATGACGCGGTGGCGGACCATCTCCTCGTGCTCGACCACGACCGCGGCGAGGGGCCCGAGGCCGTGGTCGGCACCTACCGGCTGATCCGCCGCGCCGCGGCGGCGCGGATCGGGCGGTTCTATTCGGCCGATGAATACGACATCGCGCCCATCCTGGCCTTCCCCGGCGAGGTCCTGGAACTCGGCCGGTCCTGCACCGACGCCGCCTACCGCACCCGGGGCACGCTGCAGCTGCTCTGGGGGGGGATCGCGGCCTATGTGTTCCGCCACGGCATCCGGCTGATGTTCGGCTGCGCGAGCCTGCCGGGCACCGATCTCGACGCCAATGCGGCGCAGCTCTCCTATCTCGCGCAGCATCACCTGGCGCCCGAGGCCCTGCGCCCGCGCGCGCTGGCCGGGCGCCACGTGCCGATGGAGCGCCTGGCACCCGGCGGCTATGACGCCAAGGCGGCGCTGATGGCGCTGCCGCCGCTGATCAAGGGCTATCTGCGGCTGGGCGGCTTCGTGGGCGATGGCGCGGTGATCGATCCGCAGTTCAACACCACCGATGTCTGCGTGGTGGTCATGACCGACCAGGTGACGCGCAAATACTACCGCCACTACGAGCGCTCCGCCGCGCCCCAGCCACCGGCCCCCCAGCCACAAGCACGGGGCGCCTGAGCCGGCGCGCCATGCGCGCGGCTGGCCGCTGGTCTGCAAAAAGCCAAGGCCGGCCAGGGTTTTCGCGTGATCGCCCTTGCATGGGGCCGAATCACCCCGTATGTCCCCCCTCACAAGACGCAGTACGCACGTGCCTCTGGCCCCAAGCCCACGGAGCGCAGCCACGGTTTCGGCTCGCCATCGCGGCGCAAGGTTTACGCAACGACGTCAAGCGGTCTGGCAACCCCGGCGGGGCAATCCGCCGGTTTTCTTCTGGTCGCTGGTTCGTTCGACCGTTTCGTTAACTTCGGGGCACCCCCGCCGGGCGGGGGGGTCCACATTTTGTGGAGGATGGTGCGATGACCCCCAAGGTAGCTCGCTATCTCGCGGACACGCAGCCGGCAACGCCTTGCCTCGTGCTGGACGTGGACCGCGTGGAGGATAATTTCCGCCGGATCCAGGCGGCGATGCCGGCTGCGCGCATCTATTACGCGGTGAAGGCCAATCCGGCCGCGCCCATCCTTGAGCGCCTCGTCGGCCTCGGCTCCTTCTTCGACGCCGCGAGCTTCCCCGAGGTGTCCATGTGCCTCGCCGCCGGCGCCGCGCCGGAGGCGATCAGCTATGGCAACACCATCAAGCGCGAGCGCGACATCGCCGCCGCCTTCGCGGCCGGGGTGCGCATGTTCGCCTTCGACAGCGAGGCCGAGCTCGACAAGCTGGCGCGCAGCGCGCCCGGCTCGCGCGTCTATTGCCGCATCCTGGTTGGCAATGACGGCGCGGAATGGCCGCTCAGCCGCAAGTTCGGCTGCGAGGTCGAGATGGCGCGCGGGCTGATGCTGAAGGCGGCCGAGCTGGGCCTCGACCCCTATGGCCTGTCCTTCCATGTCGGCAGCCAGCAGACCCGCACGGACGCCTATGAGGCCGCGATCGCGCGGGTGGCCATGCTGTTCACCGACCTCGAGGAGGCCGGGGTGAAGCTGCGCATGGTCAACCTCGGCGGCGGCTATCCGGTGCGCTACAAGGCCGAGGTGCCCGAGATCGACGACTTCGGCGCCGCGATCATGGGTGCCATGGCCACGCATTTCGGCAACGCCCTGCCCGAGATCGTGGTCGAGCCCGGCCGCTTCCTGGTGGCCGATGCCGGCGTGGTGCAGTCCGAGGTGGTGCTGGTCAGCCGCAAGGGCGCGGATGACCCGGTGCGCTGGGTGTATCTCGACATCGGCCGCTTCGGCGGCCTGGCCGAGACCGAGGGCGAGGCGATCAAATACGCCTTCCGCACCCCCCATGACGGCGAGGAGGAGGGGCCGGTGACCATCGCGGGCCCCACCTGCGACAGCACCGACACCCTGTATGAGCGCAGCCACTACCGCCTGCCCGTGGCGCTGCGCGACGGCGACAGGGTGGAGCTTCTGGCCACGGGGGCGTATGTGACGACCTATGCCAGCCAGCGCTTCAACGGCTTCGCCCCCCTGGCCGAGCACTACATCTGAGATGCGGCGGCGGGTGATGCCCGCCGCCCTTCTCCTCGCCGCCCTGCTGGCGCCCGCGCCGGCCCAGCCCCAGGCCCTGCCCTGGAGCGAGCGCGGGGCGGACCTGCGCCCCGCCGTGACCCATGTGGTCACCGCGCGCGACCTGGCCGCCATCTGCGATCCGCTCTGGCGTGGCGTGCCGCGTCTGGAGGCCATCGCCTATTGCCAGGGCTACCTGACCGCCGCGGTGCAGTTCCACGCCCTGACCCGCCCGCCCGGCGGGCCGCTGCCGCCACTGTTCTGCGTGCCGGGGCGCGGGCCCAGCATCGCCGAATCGGGCATCGCCTTCGCGGATTGGGTGCGCCGCAACCCGCAGCACGCCGCCGAACCCGCGCTGGACGCCTTCCTGCGCTGGGCCGAGCAGATGTTCCCCTGCGGCCGCGCCTCCTCCTGGTGGCCCTTCTGAGCGTGACGAGGTGACGATGCGCCGCTTCCTGCCCCTGCTTCTGCCGCTCATGCTGCTGGCCGCCTGCCTGGAGCCGCCCGGCAGCCCGCCCCCGGCGGCCGCCGCGGCCGAGCCCGCCGGCAGCT
>SKWC01000016.1 GCA_007129145.1 Rubritepida sp. | reverse complement strand
CTGGCGCAGGCGGCGGGCTTCGCGGTGGCGGCGCGGCAGGCGGCCACGCTGCGGCAGGAGAAGGGGACGGATGTGGCGGGCGCGCTGTTCCTGCTGCGCCGCGCGGGCTGATCACACCCGGCGCAGCGGCGTCCGCCAGGCCATGACGGCACCCAGCCCCATGATCACGGCGGCGCCCACGAACATCACGCGGTAGCCGTCCGACAGGCCGGACGCCATGGCCATGCGCTCCTCGGGCGGCAGGGCGGCCAGCGCCTCGCGCCCGCCGCGCAGGACCGTGGCGAAGCGCTCCGCCAGGGCGGCGTCGATCACCGCGAAGGCGCCGAAGATCAGCGTGCCCAGGACGGCGGTGCCCACCGCCGAGCCAAGGTTGCGCATGAACTGCACCGAGGCGGTCGCGACACCCAGTTGCTGCGCCCCGGCGGCGACCTGCACGGTGGTCTGCACCACCGGGAAGGAGGTGCCGAAGGAGAAGCTGACCAGCATCAGCACCCAGGGCAGCCAGGCCAGCGGGATGTCCGCGCCCCAGATGGCCAGCATGGACAGGATGACCGTCGCCATGGTCAGCCCGATCGAGGGCAGCAGCATGTTGCGCCCGGTGCGTGCCATGAACTGCCCCGACAGCAGCGCTCCCGTGCCGCCACCCACGCTCATCGGCAGCAGCAGCATGCCGACGGTGGCCAGGGGCACGTCGCGCACCGCATAGAGGTACAGCGGCAGGAAGGAAATCAGCGCCACCAGCACGCCCTGCACGCAGGCGGACAGCACGCACAGCCGCCAGATCGCCGGATGCCCCAGCAGCGGCAGCGGCAGCAGCGGATCGTTCACCCGCCGCTCCACGAAGAACAGCGCGACCAGTGCCGCCAGCGAGACGGCGCCGAACACCGCCGCCAGAACCGCCGCATCCCAGCGCAGCGCCTGGATGCGGTCCAGCATCAGCACCAGCGTCACCACGAAGCCCGCGAACAGCAGCGTGCCCGGCATGTCGAAGCGGAATCGCGCTCCGGAGGGCGGGCGGAGGGGCAGCTTGAAGGCCGCCACCGCGCCGAACGCCACCAGCGGCAGCCCGGCGAGGAACACCCAGGGCCAGCCGAACTGGTCGGTCAACCAGCCGCCGGCGAGCGGCCCGGTGGCCGAGGCGCTCATGAAGCAGGCCACCAGATAGCCCTGGTAGCGGCCGCGCTCGCGCGGGGGCAGGCTCTCGCCGATCAGCGCCATGGCCAGCGTCAGCAGCGCGCCGCCGCCGAAGCCCTGCACCAGGCGTGCGGCCAGCATGGTCTCGAAATTCGGCGCAAGGCCCCCGGCCAGCATCCCCGCGCCCTGCAGGGCGAAGCCGACCAGCAGCATGCGCCGCCGTCCGAAGGCGTCGCCCAGCCGGCCGAAGATGGGGGCGGCGATGGTGGCGGCGATCAGATAGGCCACCACCACCCAGGAGATGCGGTCCACCACGCCCAGATCGGCGGCGATGGCAGGCAGGGCGGTGGCGGTGATGGTGCTGTCGATGGCGGGCAGGAAGATCGCCACCGCGATGGTGGGGAAGGCCCGCAGGAAGGAGCGCCGCGCCTCCTCGCGCGAGAAGGCGGGGGGCGTGCTCACGGCCGGATGGGCCGGGCTTGGTTCTCAGCCACCGGCCACGCGCCCCATCTCGAGGAACTTCTCGCGCCGGCGGGCCTTCAGTGTGGCGCCGTCCAGCGCCTCCAGCGCGCCCAGCGCGCCGGCCACCGAATCGCCCACCGCCTGCACCATGGCGGCGCGGTCGCGATGCGCGCCGCCCAGCGGCTCGGCCACCACCTCGTCGATCAGCTTGAGGCGCTTGAGGTCCTCGGCGGTCAGCTTCAGCGCCTCGGCGGCCTGGGGTGCCAGGGCCGCGTCGCGCCACAGGATGGAGGCGCAGCCCTCGGGGCTGATCACCGAATAGATGGCGTGCTCCAGCATCAGGACGCGATCCGCCGCCGCCAGCGCGATGGCCCCGCCCGATCCGCCCTCGCCGATGATGGTGGCGACGAAGGGCACCGGCGCCTCCAGCCCCGCCTCGATGGAGCGCGCGATCGCTTCCGCCTGGCCGCGCGCCTCGGCCTCGATTCCCGGGAAGGCGCCGGAGGTGTCCACGAAGCTCAGGATGGGCAGGCCGAAGCGGCCCGCCATCTGCATGATGCGCCGCGCCTTGCGGTAGCCCTCGGGCCGCGCCATGCCGAAATTGTGCTTCACCCGCGTCTCGGTGTCGTGGCCCTTCTCGGTGCCCAGCACCGCCACCGCGCGGCCGCGGAACCAGCCCAGCCCGCTGATCACCGCGGCGTCCTCGGCGAAGGCGCGGTCGCCGGCCAGCGGCGTCCAGCCCTCGATCAGCCCCCGCACATAGTCCAGGCATTTCGGCCGCTCGGGGTGGCGGGCCACCTGCGCCTTCTGCCATGGCGTGAGCTTCGCGTAGGTGGCGGCGAGCAGCTTCTCCGCCTTGTCGCGGAGCTTGCCGATCTCCTCGCCAAGGTCGAGGCCGCCCGCGTCATTGGTGCGGCGCAGCTCCTCGAGCTTGCCTTCCAGCTCGGCGACGGGTTTCTCGAAATCCAGGAAATGGCGCATGCTTCCGCTGCCTCTAGCCGAAAGCGTCGCGGCGGGAAACCGGCCGCGGGGAAGCTTGGCCATGCGCCGCCGCATTGCCGGCGCGGGACGCCCGTCCTAGGGTTTCGGCCCGTCAGCCACCCCTGCAGGACGCCGCCATGCCAGCCCTTTCCAGCCGCCTCGCCGAAGTCAAGGTCTCCGCCTCCGTCGTCATGGGCATGAAGGCCCGCGAACTGGCGGCGCAGGGCATCAAGGTGATCGCGCTCAACTCGGGCGAGCCCGACTTCCCCACCCCCGACCACGCCATCGAGGCCGCCCACCAGGCCGCGCTGTCGGGCGACACGAAGTATCCGCCGCAGGGCGGCACCCCGGCCTTCAAGGCGGCGATCCGGCGCAAGTTCAAGCGCGACAACAACCTCGATTTCGCCGATGACGAGATCCTGGTCACCAACGGCGGCAAGCAGGCCATCTACAACGCGCTGATGGCCAGCATCGACCCGGGCGACGAGGTGGTGATCCCCGCCCCCTACTGGATCAGCTATGCCGACATGGCGAAGGTGGCCGGCGCCGTGCCGGTCACGGTGAACTGCCCGCAGAACAACGGCTTCAAGCTGCGCCCCGAGGACCTCGAGGCCGCCATCACGCCGCGCACCAAATGGGTGATGCTGAACTTCCCCAACAACCCGACCGGGGCCGCATGCTCGCGCGAGGAGATGAAGGCCATCGCGGAGGTGCTGCTGCGCCACCCGCATGTCTGGGTCATGACCGACGACATGTATGAGCACCTCGTCTATGACGGCTTCGAGTTCTGCACCATCGCCGAGGTCGAGCCCCGCCTGAAGGACCGCACGCTGACGGTGAATGGCGCGTCCAAGACCTACGCCATGACCGGCTGGCGCATCGGCTTCTGCGGCGGGCCGAAGGAGCTGATCAAGGGCATGTTCAACATGCAGGGCCAGGCGACCTCGGGCGTGTCCACCATCGGCCAGGCGGCGGCGGCGGCGGCGCTGGACGGCCCGCAGGAGCTGGTGCATGAGCGCGCGGCCGAATACCGCATCCGCCGCGACTTCGTGGTGGAGGAGCTGAACAAGGCGCCGGGCATCGTCTGCCACAAGCCCGAGGGCGCCTTCTACGTCTTCCCCAACATGTCGGGCTGCCTGGGCAAGACCACCCGCGGCGGCAAGCGCATCGACAGCGACGCCGACTTCGCGCTGGCCCTGCTGGAGGAGGCGCATGTCAGCGTGGTGCAGGGCAGCGCCTATGGCATGTCGCCCTATTTCCGCATCTCCTACGCCACCTCGATGGATGAACTGCGCGAGGCGATGGCCCGCATCCAGGAGTTCTGCCGCGGCCTGAGCTGATGGCGCAGGCGCCCGGCTTCAGCCACATCGTCCTGGGCGGCGGCTCGGCCGGCTGCGTGCTGGCCAACCGCCTCTCGGCGGTGGGGCGCAACCGGGTGCTGCTGATCGAGGCCGGGCCGGACACCCCGCCCGACGCCATCCCCGAGGACATCGCGGATTCCCAGGCCGACCGCGCGCTGACCAACCCGCGCTACACATGGGCGGGGATGCGGGCCGAGCAGGCGGCGCGGCATGGCAACGCCCCGGCGCGGCCCGCCCGCTACGAGCAGTCGCGGGTGATGGGCGGCGGCTCCTCCATCAATGGCCAGGTGGTCACGCGGGCCGACGCCGCGGATTACGACCTCTGGCGCGACATGGGGGCCGAGGGCTGGGGCTGGGCCGATGTGCTGCCCTGCTTCCGCCGCGTCGAGACCGACCTCGACTTCGCCGGCCCCGGGCATG
>SKWC01000343.1 GCA_007129145.1 Rubritepida sp. | reverse complement strand
TTACCCAGCAGGCGCGTCTCGCCGGCCAGCCGGGGATCGAGCGCATCGCGCAGCGCGTCGCCCAGCAGGTTGAAGGCCAGCACGATGACGAAGATCCCGAGCGAGGGGATCACGCTGATATGCGGCGCGATGAAGAGGAAGTTCCGCCCCTGCGACGCCATGGCGCCGAGTTCCGCCAGCGGCGGCTGCGCGCCGAGGCCGAGGAAGGACAGCGCCGAGCCCAGCAGGATCACCTGGCCGAGACGCAGCGTCGAGAAGACGAAGATGGGCGAGAGGCAGTTCGGCGCCACATGGCGCCAGATCAGCCGCGCGTCGCTCATGCCGATGGCGCGCGCGGCCTCCACATAGTCCTGGCCCATCACCACGAGGGCCGCGCTGCGCACGATGCGCGCCATCAGCGGCACGGTGGCGATGGACAGGGCGATGACCACGCTGGTCAGGCCGGGGCCGAAGATGGCGGCCAGCGCCAGGCCGAACAGGATGGCCGGGAAGCTGAGCAGCATGTCCATCAGCCGCATCAGCAGCCCGTCGATCCGGCGGTAATAGGCCGCGAGGAACCCCACCAGCGCCCCGATCACCCCGCCCGCGACCAGCGAGGCGAGGCCCATGCCCAGGGTGGCGCGCAGCCCGAAGACCATGCGCGAGAAGATGTCGCGCCCCTGCCCGTCGGTGCCGAACCAGAAGGTGGCCGAGGGCGGCTCCATGATCGCCATCAGGTCGGTGGCGAAGGGGTCGTAGGGGGTGATCCAGGGCGCCAGCGCCGCGGCGGCGAAGATCAGCACCACGAAGCCGGCCGCGATGGCGGCGCTGGCGTCGCGCATCAGGATCCGCAGCACCGAGGGCCGGCGCGGCGCCGCGGGCGTGTCGGCGGCGCTGGCGATGGCGCCCGCACTCACGACTGGCGCACCCGCGGGTCGAGCACCGCATAGAGCAGATCCACGATCAGGTTGATCACGATGAACCCCGCCGACAGCACGATGATGGTGCCCTGCGCCATGGGGAAGTCGGCCGAGAGGATGGCGCCCACCGCCAGCCGCCCGACGCCGGGCCAGGAGAAGATCGTCTCGGTCACCACCGCGCCGCCCAGCAGGAAGCCGATCTGCAGCCCGATCAGCGTGACCACCGGGATCAGCGCGTTGCGCAGCGCGTGCCGCATCACCACCAGGCGCTCGCGCAGGCCCTTGGCGCGGGCGGTGCGGACATGCTCGGCGCCCAGCGTGTCCACCACCGCGGTGCGCGTCATGCGCGCCACCGGGCCCACGAAGACGCCGCCCAGGGTGATGGCGGGCAGGATGATGGCGCGCAGCCCCTCGATGCTCCACAGCGGCCCGCCGCGCCCGGTGAAGGGCAGCAGCTGCCATTGCAGGCCCACGAACCAGATCAGCACGAGGCCGAGGAAGAACACCGGCACCGACACGCCCGCCACGCTGATGGCCATGATGGCGCGGTCCAGCAGCGAGCCCCGCCAATAGGCCGCCAGCGTGCCCAGCAGGATGCCCAGCGGGATGGACCAGATCAGCGATGCGACCATCAGCTCGACCGTCGGGCCGATGGTGTTCGCGAGTTCCTGCGTGACCGGGACGTTGTTGATGATGGAGACGCCGAGGTCGCCATGCGCCAGCCGCCAGACATAGAGGCCGAACTGCACCCAGATCGGCTGGTCGAGGCCCAGTTCGGTGCGGATCTGTGCGATCACCTCCTGCGTCGCGTCGGGGCCGGCGCGCACCGTGGCGGGGTCGGTCGGCACCACCTGCATCAGCAGGAAGCCGATCAGCAGCACGCCGAACAGCACGGGCACCGCCAGCATGAAGCGGTGCATGGCGTGGCGCAGCATCAGGCGAACTCCCCATGGCGGTCGAAGATCGGCACGCCGCCGCGCAGCGTGAGGTCGGCGCGGACCTGGCTGTAGGCCTCGGGCGGCAGGGCGGTGATGTCCTGCGACAGCACCGCGATGTCGGCGTCCATGCCGGGCTCCAGCGTGCCGCGCCGGGTCTCGGCGAAGCTGCTGTAGGCGCCGCACCAGGTGTAGCAGTGCAGCGCCTGCGCGATGGACAGGCGCTGCCCCGGCCCCAGCACCGTGCCGCGGTTGGTCCGGCGGGTGACCATGGTGAACAGGTTCAGGAAGGGGTCCGGGGTGGACACCGGCGCGTCCGATGATGCGGAAGGGTGCGCCCCCTCCTCCAGCCAGTCGCGCATGGGATAGGCGTTCTGGCTGCGCTCCCGCCCCAGATTGGTCAGGTAGAGATCGCCGAACTCATGCATGAAGATGGGCTGCGGCACGGGCAGGATGCCGTGCGCCAGCATCCGGCGGCGCTGGCCCGGCGTGACGAAGCCGCAATGCTCGATGCGGTGGCGGCGGTCCGGCGTGGCGTCCAGCGCCTCCATCCCGGTCAGCACCTGCTCGATCGCGGCATCGCCGATGGCGTGGATGTCGAGCTGCCAGCCCTGCGCGTGGTAGCGCGCGAGCAATTCGTGGATGGTTTCGGTAGGGAAGGTGAAGACGCCCGTCGTGTCGCCCACCAGATAGGGGTCGAGGAAGGCGGCGGTCAGCCCGCCGGCGCTGCCGTCGGCGAAGACCTTCACCGCGCCCCAGCGCAGCAGTGCGTCGGGGTCGTCGCCGGGTTGCCAAGGCCGCATGCCCGCCTCCCAGGCGGCGGCGGCGATGCCCTCGGGGTTGCCGGCCAGCACCAGCCACATGCGCTGCAGGCAGCGGCCCTCGGCGGCGGCGCGCAGGAAGGCGGGCACTTCGGCCATGTCGGCGATCATGCCGACATTCATGTCGCTGGCCGAGGCGAAGCCCAGCGCGGCCAGATGCCGCCCGGCGGCCTCGATGGCGCCGACCAGCCGCGCCTCGTCCGGGGCGGGGATGGCGGCCTTGATCAGCGCCAGGGCGCGTTCCTGGATCAGCCCGGTCAGCGCGCCGCCGCGGCGCTCGATCACGCCGCCCTCGGGGTCGGGGGTGTTGTGGCCGATGCCGGCCGCGCGCAGGGCGGCGCTGTTGGCGACCCCCATATGCCCGCAGGCGCGGGTGATGAACACCGGATGGTCGGGCACGGCGGCGTCGAGTTCCGCCACGCTGGGGTGCCGCCCGATGTCCAGCGCGCCATGGTCGTAGCCGCCCCCCAGCACCCACTGGCCCTTCGGCGTCTCCCGCGCCGCGGCGCGCAGCCGGCGCCGCACCTCCTCCAGCGAGCGCACCTCCTCGGCGCGCAGGTTCACCTGCGACAGCGCGAGGCCGAAGGGCAGCAGGTGCATATGGGCTTCGTGGAAGGCGGGAATGGCCAACCGGCCGTCGAGGTCGATGTGCCGCGTGCCGGGACCGGCCAGCGCCTCGACATCATCCGTGCTGCCGACCGCCAGGACCCGACCCTTGCTCAGGGCCAGGGCTTCCGCCATTCCGCCCGCAAGCCCACGGAACACCGTCCCGCCGGACAGAATGACGTCAGCGTCCAATCCGTGGCCTCCAGACCTTGCCCAAATGGTGAGGCTCATTCGGGGGCATGGTCAAGGATTTCTTGCGGACCCCGGGGGGGGGTCTCAGCGCGGGCGCGTCTCCACCATGATGGCCCGCGCCAGGACTTCCTGGCCTTCGCGTCGCGCCGCCGCGGCCAGCGCCTCGGCCAGGGTGTCGGCCGTCTCCGCCTCGGGCCGGGGTTCCGCGAAGAGCGGCAGGCGCGAGGCGGTCACCACCACCAGGTCGAAGCCGAAGGGGGGGCCGATGATCCAGGGGAAATCCGGGCCGCTGTCGCTGAGCCGGGCCTGCGCCCCGCCCTCCATCGCCCGGTCCTCGATCAGGCGGAAGGCGGCGCCATCCTCGGTCACGAACCAGATGTTCAGCTGCGCGGGCCAGCCTGGCATGGCCACGTCGAGCGCCAGCTGCTGGTCGGCCAGCAGCACCGGAGCCACGGCGCGCACCTCCGGCGTTCCGGATGCGGCGGCCAGGGCGCGCGCCTGCGCGATCAGGCCGCAATAGGGCGCGTCGAAGACCATGGCGCGCATGTCCATGGCGATGCCGGCCTCGCGCGCGCGCGCCACGAGAGGCGCGATCTCGGCCGCTTGGGCGAAGCCCTCCAGGCGGATCTGACCGTTCACCGGCTCGGCGCGGAGCATGCCGCAGCCAATTGCGACCGCCTCCCCGGTCAGGGCGTTGAGGGCGGCGGCACGGGCTTCGGCCTCTCGGCGCGCGGCTGCCTCGCGCTCCGCGGCGGCGCGTGCCTCGGCCTCTCGGCGTGCGGCTTCCTCGCGTTCTTCGGCGGCACGTGCCTCGGCCTCTCGGCGTGCGGTTTCCTCGCGCTCCGCGGCGGCACGTGCCTCGGCCTCGCGGCGCGCGGCTTCCTCGCGTTCGGCGGCGGCGCGTGCCTCGGC
>SKWC01000345.1 GCA_007129145.1 Rubritepida sp. | reverse complement strand
CCGATGCCGGCGCCGGCGCCCGTCACGAGCGCGACGTCGCCCTCCAGGCGGAACCTGTTGTCCTTGTGCATGCCCCTTCGCGTCCGTCTGTTGCGGGCGGCAAACTAGGGGGCGTGTTTCCGGCGGCACAATGCGTGGGGTGCTCACCATGAGCACCAGGGCGCTGTGTCAGCGCTGGGGCTCCGGCATGCCCAGCACCCTGTCCAGCGCGCAGAACAGGCGGGCGGTCCGCGCGATTCCGCGCCGGTCCAGGTCGTTCAGATCGCTGCGCGCCATGGACACGCCGTCCTGGACGCGAAGCCGGAACGCCGCCGCCCCGCCGCGCTCGATCCATCCACGCGCCTCCAGCGCCTGCAGCTTGCGCCGCACCGTCTGGCGAGGGATGCCGGTGACGTCCGAGATGCGCGAGGCGCTGATGGATGCGGCGTTGGGGACCGCAACCGCGCCGGCGTCCGCCTTCGCCTGCGCCATGTGGGCATGCAGGAAGACCTGGCCGATCACGGCCAGGACCAGGGCCTCCTGCAGGTCGCCGTCGAAGACGCGGGAGAGGTCGGCCAGGTGCTCGGTCAGGAATTCGACCATGCAATACTGGTAGGCGGGGTAGCGCGCCTCCAGCCCGGCCCGGACCGTGTCGGGCTGGAGGCGGCCCGATGGGCGGTGCTGGTGGAATCCGGTCTTCGTCATGGCCATCCGCCTGGTCCGATGCCTCACCACACGTCGAAGCTGGATTGGTAGAGGAGGCGAAGGATTGCCGCGCCGTGGCATCACGGCAAGCGACTTCACAGCCTACGGCGTCGGCTGCGGCAAGGCGGCTGGAGGATTTTCGCCCAGGATGGTTCGGCTCCGGGTTCACGCCCGCCGCGACCTCTTCGCCTCATGCGGTTGATTTTGCAGTGCTGGTTGCGGCGCGCGGATTTCCGACCCCGGAACTGGCCCCACACCCGGCTTGCGCCTGCCTGCTCCGATGCGATGCACGGTGCAGCTTGGGCGCCACGCCAAGCCCCGGCCGCCCGGCGGCCAGGCGGGTGGGCACCAGCGGGTTCGCCGCCATGCCCACCACCGCCCTCGATCCGGCCCCCACCAAGCGGCCCTACAAGGGCCCGGGCGCGTGTCGCAGGGATCAGCCCATCACTCGATACGGATATTGGCCGTCCGCACGATCTGGCCGAACTTCTCGTACTCGCTGCGGCAGAAGGCGGCGAACTCGGCGGGGCTCTCGGCCACCGGATCGGCGCCCAGCGTCGCAAGCCGCGACTTCACCTCGTCGTCCTGCACCGCGACCGCGACCGCCTGCTGCATGCGCTCCACGATCGGCATCGGCGTGCGCGCCGGCGCCCAGATGCCGTACCAGGTGGAGATCACCAGATCCGGGAAGCCGGCCTCGGCGGTGCTCGGCACATCCGGATAGGCCGCGATTCGGCGCGGGGCGGTCGCCGCCAGCGGGCGCAGCAGGCCCTGGCGCACCGCGCTCGCGCCGGCGGGCACGCTGTCGAACATCACCTGCACATTTCCCGCGATCAGGTCCTGGATGGCCGGCCCGGCGCCGCGATAGGGCACATGGACCATGTCCACGCCCGCGATCTGCTTGAACATCTCGCCCGCCAGATGCTGCGCCGCGCCGATGGAAGACGACGCGTAGGAAATGCGGCCCGGATTGGCGCGGGCGTAGTCGGCCAGTTCCTGCAGGCTGCGCACCGGCAAATTCGGATTGACCAGCGCCACCAGAGGCACCAGCGCCATGTTCGTCACCGGCACGAAATCGTTCAGCGCATCGAAGGGCAGGCTGCGTAGATGCGGGATGATGACGTGGATGGATGCGTTCATCAGGAAGGTCTGCCCATCGGGGGCTGCCCGCGCTACCTCCCCCGCGCCGATCGTCCCCGATGCGCCGGCCCTGTTATCGATCACCAATGGCTGGCCCAGGTCCTGCTGCGCGCGATGCGCCACCACTCGGCCAACGAGATCGGTCGGTCCGCCCGGCGGGTAGGGGATGATGCAGCGCACCGGCCGCGTGGGCCAATCCTGCGCGATGGCGGTGCTGGCGAGGGCCGGTGCGGCCAGTGTGGCGCCGAGGACGGCGCGTCGTGCGATCTTCATGGAGTTCCCTTCCTTCATTGGCCATTGGCATCGGCCATTGGCCTGGGAATAGGAACCGGAAACGTCCCAGGCGCCAATCCTCCATCGGCCGCTGCCGCATCGCGCCGACGCACGTCCCTGCCCTGCCCATCAAAGCCGCAGCCCGATGCGCAACCCGCTCAGGTCAAAGGCAAATTGGACGACGTGACCGGCACAATGGTGGGATGGGCCGGCGGATTCATCTGGACTCCGGGGTCGGGCCGGACCGATGGTTGCGTGGGCTAACTGATCCAGACCTCCATGGCCTTCTTCCGCTCGCCGCTGGCCTTCGCCGCGGTCGTCATCCTCGCGATGATGGGCATGACCCTGTTCGCGCTGGTGGGGCTGATCGAGACGCTGCTCTTTCCCTGGTCCAACTCCAACAACGCGGCCGTCCCGGCCGCCTGAGGACATCCAAGATGGCGGTCACCAAACCAGGCTTCACGCTGATCCGGCAGGCACGCCTGGCCGATGCCGCGCTGCGCCGGGCCGAGCCCACCGACGTGCTGATCGAGGACGGCGTGATCCGCGCGGTCGGCCAGGGCCTCGCCGCGCCGGAAGGGGCGGAGGTCTTCGATGCCGCGGGCATGCTGATCCACCCCGGGCTGATCAACGCGCACACCCATGGCCATGGCGGGCTGGCGCGCGGGCAGGGCGACAAATGGACGCTGGAGCTGCTGCTGGCGGCGGGGCCCTGGATCTCGGGCGGGCGGCTGCTGGAGGACAAGAAGACCAGCACGCTGATCTGCGCGGCCGAGATGGTGGCGAAGGGATGCACCGCGGCCTACGACCTCTACTACGAGTTCCCGCTGCCCTCGCGCGAGGGGCTGGACGCGGTGGCCGAGGCCTATGCCGAGGTCGGCATGCGCGCGGTGGTCGCACCCATGGTGGCCGACCGCACCGTCTATGAGGCCATCCCCGGCCTGATGGACGCGCTGCCGTCCGGGCTGCAGAAGGAGGTCGAGGCGCTGCGCCTGCGCCCTGCCGAGGAGACGCTGGCCGCGATCTCGGGCATCCTCAAGCATTGGCGCTGGGGCAGCGCCGACATCCGCGCCGCCGTGGCGCCGACCATCCCGCACCATTGCTCGGATGCCTTCATGTGCGGCTGCATGAAGCTCGCGAAGGACCACGGCCTGGGGCTGCACAGCCATGTGGGCGAGAGCAAGGTGCAGGCCATCACCGGCATGAAGCGCTATGGCCGGACGCTGCTGCAGCACATGGACCACCTGGGCCTGGTGGACGAGAACTTCACCGCCGCCCACGCCATCTGGCTGGATGACGACGACCTGAAGGTGATCCGCGACAGGGGTGCCTCGCTGGCGCACAACCCGGGCTCCAACATGCGGCTGGGCAACGGGATGTTCCGGCTGCGCCGCGCGCTCGACCTCGGCGTCAATGTGGGCCTCGGCACCGATGGGGTGAACTGCTCGGACAATGGCAACATGTATGAGGCGATGCGCTACGCCTCCATGGTCAGCAAGGTGCAGTCGCCCGATCCCCGCACCTGGGCCAGCGTGGAGGAGGTGTACAAGGCCGGCACCGAGGGCTCGGCCCGCGCGCTGGGCTTCGCCGACATCGGCGCCATCGCGCCGGGCATGAAGGCGGACATCGTCTTCCTCGACCTGCACAGCCTGTCATGGATCCCGCACAACTGGACGGTGAACCAGATCGTCCACGCCGAGGACGCGACCGGCGTGCGCCATGTCATGATCGGCGGCGAATTCGTCTATTTCGACCGCAAGCACACGCGCATCGACGTCGCGCGCCTCGCGGCCGAGGCCGAGGCCGCCCGTGCCCGCCTGGAGGAGGCCAGCCTGCCGATGCGCGGCCTGTATGACCGGCTGGAGCCCGTCGTCTCCAGCTTCTGCCCCGGGCTGGCGGCGCAACCCTACCACCTGAACCGCTACATGTGCGACGCGCCGGCCTCCGGGGTTTGAGGCCCGGCGCATGAACACCACTCTGGTCCGCGGCCGATGGGTGATCTGCCGCGTGCTCGACCGCGACAGCGCCGAGATCATCGAGGATGGCGCCGTGCTGGTGCGCGACGGCACGGTGGCCGAGGTCGGCGGTTTCGAGGAACTCCGCCGCCACCACCCGGCGGCCGAGGTTCTGGGCTCGCCCGGGCATGTGGTGATGCCGGGCTTCGTGAACGCGCACCACCATGTTGGGCTGACGCCGCTGCAGCTCGGCTCGCCGGACCTGCCGCTGGAGCTGTGGTTCGGCAGCCGCCTGGCCGCGCGCTCGGTGGATCT
>SKWC01000409.1 GCA_007129145.1 Rubritepida sp. | reverse complement strand
TCCCGCCGTGGCCCAGAGGGCGCTGCGCGACTACCGCCGCCTCGCCGGCCTGCCCGAGCATGCGACGCCGCACGCGCTGCGCCATTCCTTCGCAACCCATCTGCTGGCCGGCGGCGCCGATCTGCGCGCCATCCAGGAATTGCTGGGCCATGCCAGCCTGTCCACCACCCAGCGCTACACCGCGGTGGACGCCGAGGGGCTGCTCGCCACCTGGCGGATGGCCCATCCCCGCGCCGATTGAGGACACGCCTTGCCCAGCCTGCGAATCGCCACCTGGAACATCAACAGCGTGCGGCTGCGGCTGCCGCTGCTGCGCGACCTGGACGCCGCGCTGGCGCCCGACGTGCTGTGCCTGCAGGAGACCAAATGCCCCGACGAATTCTTCCCGCTTGAGGAGATCCGGGCGCTGGGCTTCGCCCATGTCGCGGCGCGGGGGATGAAGGGCTACAATGGCGTGGCCGTGCTCTCGCGCCTGCCCTTCGAGGTGATGGCCGAAACGCCCGATTGGTGCGGGCGCGGCGATTGCCGCCACCTCGGGGTGCGCCTCGACGCGCCGGGCGGGCCGGTCGAGTTGCACGACTTCTACGTGCCCGCGGGCGGCGACATTCCCGACCGCGAGGCCAATCCGAAATTCGCCCACAAGCTCGATTTCCTGGCCGAGGCCACCGCCTGGACCTCGTCCGGCGCGGCCGCCCCGCGCCGGATGCTGCTGGGCGACCTGAACATCGCGCCGCTGGAGCATGACGTCTGGTCGCACAAGGCGCTGCTGGACGTGGTGTCGCACACCCCGGTCGAGGTGGCGGCGCTGAACCGCTGGATGGAGACGGGCGGCTGGCAGGATGCGGTGCGCCACTTCGTGCCGGCCGAGGAGAAGCTCTATTCCTGGTGGTCCTACCGCGCGCGCGACTGGGAAGCCTCGGACCGCGGGCGGCGGCTCGATCACATCTGGGTCAGCGACGATCTGCGCGGGAAGCTGGCGCGCCACGCCATCCTCAAGCCCGCCCGCGGCTGGGAGAAGGCGAGCGACCATGTGCCGGTGATGGTCGAACTGGCGCTGTGACCCGCCGCTTCGCCTTCCTCACCCTCGATGTGTTCACCGCCACGCGCTTCGGCGGCAACCCGCTGGCGGTGTTCCCCGCGGCCGAGGGGCTGTCGGATGCCGAGATGCTGGCGCTGGCGCGCGAGATGAACCTCAGCGAGACCACCTTCGTCCTGCCCCCGGCCGATCCCGCCAACACCGCGCGGGTGCGGATCTTCAGCCGCGCGGGGGAGATGCCCTTCGCCGGCCACCCCAATGTCGGCACCGGCTTCGCCCTGGCCGCGCGCGCGCGCGATGGCGTGCTGCGCTTCGAGGAGATCGCGGGGATCGTGGAGGTGCGCGTCACGGCCGAGACCGCCGAGATCACCGCGCCGCAGCCGCTGGCGCTGGGCCCCGAGATGCCGCCCGCGCTGCTGGCGGGCTGCGTGGGCCTGGCGGCGGGCGATGTGCTGGCGGGGCTGCACCCGCCCGTGGTGGCGGGCACCGGCAACGCCTTCATCGTCGCGGAGGTGACGCCGGACGCGCTGTCGCGCGCCGCACCCGACCTCGCGGCCTTCCGCGCCGCCCATGCGGCCTTCCCGCATCTCGGCGCGCGGGGCCTGCCGCTCTACCTGCACGCGGCGGGTCCGGATGGCGAAAGGCGCGCGCGCATGTTCGCCCCGCTGACCGGCACGCTGGAGGACGCCGCCACCGGCAGCGCCGCGACGCCGCTGGCGGGGCTGCTGCTGCGCGCCTCGGGGGCGGCGGAACTCAGCGTCACCATCACTCAGGGCGTCGAGATGGGCCGGCCCTCGCGCCTGCTGGCCGGCGCCTTCCGGCGCGGCTCGGCGATACATGCCAGGGTGGGCGGCGCCTGCGTGCCCGTGCTGCGCGGCGAGGCGCTTCTGTAACCTTCCGCTTTGACAAGGTTCGTCAATGCCATAGGCTGGCGGCGGCAACTTGAGGGAAGTGGGCCGCACGATGCTGTTCCTGTGGGTTCCGCTGCTGCTGGCCGGCGCGGTCATCGGCTTCGTCATCCTGACCTACAACCGGCTGGTCAGCCTGCGGATGCGCGTGCGCGAGGCCTGGTCGGACATCCAGGTGCAGATGAAGCGCCGCTACGACCTGATCCCCAACCTGGTCGAGACGGTGAAGGGCTATGCCGGGCATGAGCGCGAGGTGCTGGAGCGCGTGGTGCGCGCCCGCGGCGAGGCCATGTCCAACCAGGGCAGCCCCGCCAGCCAGGCCGAATCGGAGAACATCCTTCAGGGCACGCTGAAGTCGCTCTTTGCCCTCAGCGAGGCCTATCCCCAGCTCAAGGCCGACGCGAATTTCGCCAAGCTCCAGCAGGAGCTGACCGAGACCGAGAACAAGATCAAGATGTCGCGACGCTTCTACAACGGCTCCGTGCGCGACCTGAACGTGACGATCGAGCAATTCCCCTCGAACCTGGTCGCCGGCCCCTTCGGCTTCGTCCCGGCCGAGTTCTTCGCCCTGGCCGATGACGAGGCGGAGGCGGCGTCGCGGCCGGTGCCCATCAGCTTCGGGGGCTCGGGCGCATGAGGCCGCTGCGCGCCCTGCTGCTCGGCCTCGGGCTGCTGCTGGCCGCGCTGGCGCCGGCCGCCGCGCAGAACATCGAGCATTTCCGCAACTTCGACGTGCGGATCGACTGGCAGCCCGATGGCTCGGTCGAGGTGGTGGAGCGCATGGAGGTCTTCGCGCTGGGTCAGGCCATCCGGCGCGGCATCTTCCGCGACCTGGACGTGCCCTCGCTGGACCTGCTCGGTCTGCTGCGGCCGCGCTTCGAGGTGGTGGCAGCGACCCGCAACGGCCAGCCCGAACGCTACCGGGTGGAACGCATGGGCTTCGGCGTGCGGCTTTATCTCGGCCAGGAGGACGTGCTGATCCCGCATGGCTGGCACGTCTATGAGCTGCGCTACCGCCTGGGCGAGCAGACGCGCCGCGCCGATGGGCTGGACGAGCTCTACTGGAATGTGAACGGCACCGAGTGGAACTTCCCGATGCTGCGGGTCGCGGTGGATGTGCGGCTGCCCGAGGGTGCCGCGGCGCACCGATGGGCCGCCTACACCGGCCGCGCCGGCGAGCAGGGGCGCGACTTCCGCGTCCTGGCCGAGACGCCGGGGCGCATCGCGGTGGAATCCAGCCGCACCTTCGCCGCCGGGGAGAACCTGACCATCGCCATCGGCGTGCCGCCCGGCATCATCGTGCAGGAGGAACGCTTCGGCTGGCTGCGCTGGCTGGCCACGCAGAACCCGCTGCATGTCACGGGCGCGCTGCTGGCCATCCTGCTGGCCTACTACCTGTTCGCCTGGTTCCGGGTGGGGCGCGACCCGCTGCGGGGGACCATCATCCCCGTCTATCACCCCGAGATACCGCCGGCGGCGATGCGCTTCATCCGCCGCATGGGCCACGACAATGATGTCGTGGCGGCGGCGCTGATCAGCCTCGCGGTGAAGGGCCATCTCCGCTTCGCGGAGGAAGGCACCAAGATCCGGCTGGAGCGCACCGTGCCGCCCGATGGCGCGCGCGCGCCATCGGAGGGCGAGGGCGTGCTGCTGGCCGCGCTGCTCGGGCCGCGCGCCAGCATCACGCTGGACCGGGCGAACCAGAGCGCGCTGTGGCGGGCCTCCAACGCGCTGCGCATGCATTTCGAGAAGCGGTTCAACCGCCTCTACTTCCGCCGCAACCGGGGCTGGTTCGCGGGTGGCGTGCTGCTGACGGTGCTGGGCTGGGTGGTGCTGGCGCTGACCCAGCCCGTCTTCCTCATTGCCCTGCCCGCGCTGGGCATCATGGGCATGGTCGGCTTCGCGGTCCTCTCCATCGGCGGGCAGGCGCTGAAAAGCCTCCGCGCCTGGCGCTCGGGCATGGGGGGCACGCATCTGCTGGGCGCCATCGTCGGCGGCGTGATGATCCTGCCCTTTTCCGGCGCCCTGGTGTTCGTGACCTTCGGCGCCGCGGGCGAAGCCGGCCTCGAAGTGGCGGTGGGCGTGCTGTCGCTCGTCCTGGTGAACGCCCTGTTCATGTATCTGCTGAAGGCGCCGACCGCGGTGGGCCGCGAGGCGCTGGACGAGATCGAGGGCACGCGCCTGTATCTGACCGTGGCCGAGGCCGAGCGGATGCGCTTCCACAACCCGCCCGACCGCACCCCCGAGCATTTCGAGGAGCTGCTGCCCTATGCGGTGGCGCTGGGCGTGGAGACCGCCTGGACCAGCCAGTTCACCACGGTGCTCGCCGCGGCCGCCGCGGCCCGGCATGAGGGTGAATACCACCCCCGATGGTATCGGGGCAGCCGCTTCAGCGGCGCGCGGCTGTCGGGCATCGGTGCTGCCATCGGCTC
>SKWC01000355.1 GCA_007129145.1 Rubritepida sp. | reverse complement strand
GAGGCGCGGCGGCGGCTGGCCGAGATGCTGGGCCCCGGCGCCGAGCAGCGGCCGCAGCAGGGAGATTTCACCTCGGCCGCCACGCAGGCCTTCGCCCCGCGCGAGGCCCCGGGCGCGCCGCAGCTGGTGCTGGCCGAGGCCGGCACCGGCACCGGCAAGACCCTGGGCTACATCGCGCCCGCCAGCCTCTGGGCCGAGCGCAACGGCGCGCCCGTGTGGGTCAGCACCTTCACACGCAACCTGCAGCGGCAGATCGACCATGAGCTGGCGCGGCTGTACCCCGATCCGGAGGAACGCCGCCGCCGCGTGGTGCTGCGCAAGGGGCGCGAGAACTACCTGTGCCTGCTGAACCTGGAGGAGGCGGCGGGGCAGTGGAACATCCCCGCCATGACGCTGCCGCTGGCGCTGGCGGCGCGCTGGGCGCTGGCCACCCGCGACGGCGACATCCAGGGCGGCGACTTCCCGGGCTGGCTGAACGAGCTGTTCCCTGGCGCCTTCACGGGGCTGGCGGACCGGCGCGGCGAATGCATCCGCTCGGCCTGCACGCATTACCGGCGCTGCTTCGTCGAGCATTCGATCCGCCGCGCGCGCGGCGCCAGCATCGTGGTGGCCAACCATGCGCTGGTGATGGTGCAGGCCGCGCTGGGGGGGGACGAGGACGCGCGGCCCACGCGCTATGTGTTCGACGAGGGGCACCATCTGTTCGACGCGGCGGATTCGGCCTTCGGCGCGGTGCTGTCGGGCAATGAGACGGCCGAGATGCGACGCTGGCTGCTGGGCGCAGAGGGCGGGCGGTCGCGCGCCAAGGGGCTGCGCCGGCGCATCGAGGAGCTGGCGGGCGATATCCCGGAGCTGCTGGCTCCCCTGGAGGCGGCGCTGCAGGCCGCCCGCGCCCTGCCCGCGGCCGGCTGGTGGTCGCGCCTGACCGAGCCCGAGCCCGGCGCCAACCCGACCGAGAACTTCCTGCGCGTGCTGCGCCTGCAGGTAATGGCGCGTGCCGCCGAGGATGACGGGCTGTATTCGCTGGAAGCCGACCTGCACCCCGTCTCGTCCGCGTTGGCCGAGGCAGGCGAGGCGCTGGAGCGCGCGCTGGAGGCGCTGCGCGCACCGCTGGCGATGCTGCAGGCGCGGCTGCGCGCGCGGCTGGAGGATGGCGTCGAGGAGGATGCCGAGGCGGGCGAGCGGATCCGGCTGGAGACGGCGCTGCGCGGGATCGAGCGCCGCGCCCTGATGCCGCTGGACGCCTGGGGCGACATGCTGGCGGGGCTGCGTGCGCCCTGCCCCGAGCCTGGCACGCGGCCCTCGGTGGTGGAGTGGCTGCAGCTGGACCGGCGCGAGGGGCGCGACACGGATGCGGCGATGCATCGCCGCTTCCTGGATCCGACCATCCCCTTCGCGCAGCATGTGGCAGCACCCGCGCATGGGCTGCTGATCACCTCGGCCACGCTGACCGACGCCGGCCGGCGCGACGACCCCGAGGCCGCCTGGCGCGCGGCCGAGGCGCGTTGCGGGGCGCCACACCTGGCGCAGCCGGCGCTGCGCGCGCAGGTGCCCTCGCCCTTCGACTATGCGTCGCGGACCCGCGCCCTGGTGCTGAACGACGTGGACATCCGCCAGCCCCGCCAGGTCGCGGCGGCGATGCAGCGGCTGTTCCTGGCGGCGGGCGGCGGGGCGCTCGGCCTGTTCACCGCCATCAGGCGGCTGCGCGAGGTGGCGGCGCGCATCGGCCCGGCGCTGGAGGCCCAGGGCATCCCGCTCTACGCGCAGCATGTGGACCCGATGGACAATGGCACGCTGGTGGACATTTTTCGCGCCGAGGAGGACGCCTGCCTGCTGGGCACGGATGCGATGCGCGACGGCGTGGACGTGCCGGGGCGCTCGCTTCGGCTCCTGGTGTTCGACCGCGTGCCCTGGCCGCGGCGGACCATCCTGCACCGCGCGCGCCGGCTGCACCTGTCGGAAGGCGACCCGCAAGGCTTCGACGACGCGCATGCGCGGCACAAGCTGCGCCAGGCCTTCGGCCGGCTGATCCGGCGGGCCGATGATCGCGGCGTATTCGTGCTGCTGGACCGCGCCTGCCCCTCGCGCATCCTGGCGGGGCTGCCCGATGGCGTGCAGGCACGGCGGGTGTCGCTGGCCGAGGCGGTGGCCGAAACGCGCGCCCTGCTGCATGAGGAAGCGCCGCAAGGAGAGGCCCGATGACGATTCCCGAACGCCTGACACCGCAGCAGGCGCTGATCTGCTCGATGCTGCTGATGGCCGCGGCCTCCGGCCATGTGGACGACGCCGAGCTGGCGCAGATGACGCGGCTGGTGCAGGATCTGCCCGCCTTCGCGGAGTTGCCGCCCGAGGAGGTCGCGCGCAGCACCGAGGCCTGCCTGCCGCTGCTGGAGGATTCCGACGGGCTGGACCGCGCATTCGACCTGATCCGCGAGGCGCTGCCGCCGCGCCTGCGCGAGACCGCCTATCTGCTGGCCTGCGAAGTGGCGGCCGCCGATGGCGATGTCGGCCAGGAGGAGTTGGAGATGCTGCAGCAGCTGCGCATCGGGCTCGAGCTGGACCGGCTGATCGCGGGCGCGATCGAGCGCGCGGCCCGCGCCCGCTACCAGGTGATCTGAATCAGCTGGTCCGGCGCCTTCCGCCCAGCATCATCATCACGCCCACCACGAGGCCGGGCAGCCCGCACAGCACGAAGCCCACCGCATGGCTGCCGGTGGTCGTCAGCGCCACCGAATAGATCAGCGGCAGCACCAGCGAGCCCATCTGCCCGAAGGACAGCACGCCGCCGGTGGCGGCGCCGCGCATGCCCTCGGGCGCCAGGCGCGCGGCCTCGGCCAGCAGCACGCCATGCCAGGACAGGACGGTGGAACTGAGCGCGAAGGCGGCAAGACCCATGACCCAGAGCGAGCCGAGGCTGCCGCCCAGCGCGACCAGCAGCGTGCTGGCCGCGGTGCCGACGCCCAGCGCCCCCAGCACCACCGAGGGCGAGGCGCGCACGCTGCTGAACCAGCCCCAGAACACGCGGCCCGGCACGGCGATGAGCGTCGCGACCGAGAAGATGACCCCCGCCGTGGCCAGGCTGACATCGAGCGTGACGAGGTAGGTGACGAAGAAGGAGACGAAGACGATCTGCATGCCCACGAAGGCGAAGCAGGCGATGGCCAGGTTGCGCAGCCCGGGGTTGCGCAGCACCACCGTCAGGGTGCGCGGCAGGTCCGACAGGTGGAAGCGGCGCGAGGGGTTGCGGTCGGAGTCGAATTCACGGCGCGTTGGCTCCAGCATCACGGCGAAGACGATGCAGGAGGCGCCGATGGCCAGCATCGCGCCGCGCCAGCCCCAGTCATTGGTCAGCAGCGGCCCGAGCAGCCCCGCCACCAGCAGCCCCGCCGGAACGGCGGTCTGCTTGAGCGAGAACACCAGCGGCGCGTAGCGGATCGGTGAATACCGCCCCAGCAGATGCGAGCTGGCCGGGGTGGACATGGCCGCGCCCGCACCCAGCAGGATGGCCGAGACGGCGAAGAACAGCAGCGGCCCGGGGGTGGCGACCACCAGGGCGATCCCCACCATCACGAGCGAGATCTGGCTCATGCGGAGCGCGCCGTCGCGGATGATGAAGCTGCCGCAACCGAGCTGCGCCACCAGCGCGCCCGCCGAGGCCATCGCGACATAGATGCCGATCCAGGCGGGGTCGAGCGCCAGATCCGCGATGATGGCGGGCGCGATGATGGCCGGCAGGTTTCGCCCCAGCGCCGCGAAGGTCTGCTGGAGGAACATCGTACCCAGCGCCAGGATCAGGAGCTTCATCGCCGGGCAGCATAGCCCGAAGCCGCCCGGCACCAACCCCACATCCGCGTGGGGTAGACCATTTGCCGCTGCGCGGAATGCCCCTACCCTCGCGCCGAACCGAGAATCGGAAGGAAACGCCCCATGACCCCGCCCGACCGCCTGCGCGCCCTGCTGGCCGAACCCGGCTTCGTCGTCATGCCCGCCGTCTGGGACGGGCTGAGTGCCAAGATGACCGCCGCAGCGGGATTCAGGACCGGCTTCCTCTCAGGCTCCTGCGTCGCGGCGAGCCGCCTGGGCGGCCCGGACCTGGACCTGATTTCCTTCGGGGAGATGCTGAACTCCTTCCAGATGGTGCATGCGGCCGCCCCCGGACTGCTGGTGCTGGCCGATGGCGACCATGGCTATGGCAACCCGATGAATGTGCAGCGCACGGTGCGCGCCTATGGCCAGGCGGGCGCGGCCGCCATCCTGATCGAGGACAAGATCCCCCCGCGCGAACTGACCGCGGCCGGCAAGCCCTGCCTGCCGCGCGAGGAGGCGCGGATGAAGATCCGCGCCGCGGTGCAGGCAGCGAAGGACAGCGGCATCATGGTGCTGGCGCGCACCGACT
>SKWC01000257.1 GCA_007129145.1 Rubritepida sp. | reverse complement strand
GAGGGCGTGTTGTTGCAGGCCAGGATGTGGCGCATCAGCGAAGCGGGCATGGCGGCCATGCTACACGCCGCGACCCATTTCCAACATCTCGGTTCCGGTCCATCTGCGGAGGCATGACCTCATCCGCCCCCGCGCCACGCCACCGCGCCGCACTGCTGTCCATCCTGCCCTATCTGTGGCCGCGCGAGGACCCGGAGATCCGCTGGCGGGTTGTCGCGGCGGTGGCCAGCCTGGTGCTGGCCAAGGGCGCGAATGTGCTGGTGCCGATTGCCTATGCACGCGCGGTGGACGCGCTGGCGCCGCAGCAGGGGGTGGGGGCGCTGGTGGCCGTCCCGGTCGCGCTGATCATCGGCTTCGGCCTGATGCGGCTGGCCAATTCCTTCTTCGCCGAGTTGCGCAACGCCGTCTTCGCCAAGGTGCAGGCGCGCGCGGGGCGGCGCGTGGCGCTGCGCGTGTTCCGCCACATGCACGCCCTGTCCATGCGCTTCCACATGGACCGCGCCACCGGGGGGCTGTCGCGCGTGATCGAGCGCGGCACGCGGGGCATCTCGATCACGCTGAACTTCCTGCTGTTCAACATCATCCCCACCATCGTCGAGATCCTGCTGGTGGCGGTGATCCTGTGGTGGCTGTTCGACATCAGCTTCGCCGCGACCATGCTGCTGACCATCGCGGCCTACATCGCCTTCACCCTGCTGTTCACCAACTGGCGGCTGAAGTTCCGCCGGCAGATGAACGCCTCGGACGAGGAGGCGAACACCAAGGCCATAGACAGCCTGCTGAACTACGAGACTGTGAAGTACTTCAACAACGAGGCGCATGAGGCGCGCCGCTACGACGCGAGCCTGACGCGCTACGAAGCCGCCTATACCCGCAGCGAGACCACGCTGAACATGCTGAACTTCGGCCAGCAGTTCATCATGGCGGTCGGGCTGACGGTGGTGATGCTGCTGGCCGGCGGCGGCATCGCGGAGGGCCGCATGACGGTGGGCGACTTCGTGATGGTCAACACCTACCTGCTGCAACTCTACATGCCGCTGAACATCCTGGGCTTCGCCTACCGCGAGATCCGCCAGGGCCTGACCGACATGGAGCAGATGTTCTCGCTGCTGGATGTCCCGCGCGAGGTGCAGGACGCGCCAGGTGCCAAGCCGCTGGCGGCGGGGGCGGGCGGCATCGCGTTCCGGGATGTGCGCTTCGCCTACCGCCCCGACCGCGAGATCCTGAAGGGCGTGAGCTTCGAGGTGCCGGCCGGGCGGATGCTGGCCATCGTGGGGCCGACGGGTGCCGGGAAGTCCACCATCTCGCGGCTGCTGTTCCGCTTCTACGACGTGACCGGCGGGGCGGTGGAGATCGACGGGCAGGATGTGCGCGCGGTGACGCAGGACAGCCTGCGCCAGGCCATCGGCGTGGTGCCGCAGGACACGGTGCTGTTCAACGACACCATCCGCTACAACATCGCCTATGGCCGCCCCGACGCGACCGAGGAGGAGATCGTCGAGGCCGCGCGGCTGGCGCAGGTGGATGATTTCGTGACCCGCCTGCCGCAGGGCTACGACACCCGCGTGGGCGAGCGCGGGCTGAAGCTCTCGGGCGGGGAGAAGCAGCGCGTGGCGATTGCGCGCACCATCCTGAAGAACCCGCGCATCCTGATCCTGGACGAGGCGACCAGCGCGCTGGACACCCGCACCGAGCAGGAGATCCAGGCCGCGCTGCGCCGCGTGGCGGCAGGGCGCACCACGCTGGCCATCGCGCACCGGCTGTCCACCGTGGTCGAGGCCGATGAGATCATCGTGCTGCAGGACGGGCGCATCGCGGAGCGCGGCGACCATGCCTCGCTGATGGCGCAGGACGGGCTGTATGCCGAGATGTGGCGCCGCCAGTCCGAGGCGGTGGCGGCGGCGGAGGCGGCCGCGGCGGCGCGCGCCCTGGCCGACCTGGACCGCCCCGCCGAGCGCCCGCATGAGCGTGGCTGAGCGCCACCCCCTTTCGTTTGGCGCGGCGCTGCCCCATCTGCGCGAGGAGCACAGAGCAAGAGGACCGGGACAGGATGCAGCAGATGGACCCGCAGGCGCCCGAGGATCTCAGCCACGCCGGCTCGGTGGTGGACAAGGCGATCGAATACATGCTGGAGCAAAACATCGCGCCCGTGTCGGCGGCGTCGGCCCTGCTCGGCGGGGCGCTGGGGCTGCTTGCGCGCAACATGGACGACCGCTCCATCGCCGCGGTGCTGCGCCAGGCGCTGGCCAGCGTGGAGGCTGGCGAGCTGCGCAGCCTGCCGCCGCTGCCCCGCTGAGCCGGGTTGACACCCCGCGCCGCATGACGCACTAGCCTCTCCAGCACTGACGGACGCGCGCGGCGTTTCGCGCGCGCTTTCTATTTCGGGATCAAGACCATGGCGCGCCGCTGCGGCATCACCGGCAAGACGGTTCAATCGGGCAACAATGTCAGCCACGCGAACAACAAGACGCGCCGGCGCTTCCTGCCCAATCTCCAGCACCAGTCCTTCTGGTCCGATGTGCTGGGCAGCGCGGTGCAGATCCGCCTGACCACCAACGGCATCCGCACCATCGAGCACAATGGCGGCCTCGACGCCTTCCTGCTCGGCACGCCGGACCGCCGCCTGCCGCAGGAGGCGCTTGTTCTCAAGCGCCGCATCGCGCGCGCGCAGGAGAAGAAGGCCGCCGCCGCGGCCTGAGCGCGGCGAGAGCCTGCCGCAGGTTCCTGACCGGCGCCTTGCCCCGTTAGGAGTTCCTTCATGTTCCGGCGGTAGGGAGGAGCATGTTCGCCGATCTCCCTGCCATGCTGGTGCCTCTCGCCCTGGCCTTCGCCGGCGGTGCCGCGACGGTTGGCGTGATCTGGTGGCGCTGGCGGCCGGGACGCGAAGGGCGCCATCTCAACCTCCTGGTCCGTGACCTTCAGACCATCGGCCTCGGCCTGCTGGGCCGCGCCCAGGTGCTCGGCGGTCCCGTCGGGGAGTCCTTCGCCGCCGAATCGCGCCGCATCCTGCAACTGGCCGACGCGGCCGAGCAGGCCGGGATGCGAAGCCGCCGGCCCTTCGGGCTGCAGGACGAGGCCTTGCCGCTCGGTGCCTTGCTGCGCGGGGCGGTGCATGATGTCGGAATGCTGCTTGGCCCAGGCAGCCGCCATTGGCGGCTCGATCCCGCGCTGGAGGATATGGCCGTCCGGGCCGACCGGCGCGCCATGACCGGCGCCATCGTGCAGGTGCTGGCCCGCGCCGCGCGCGAGACCAATGAGGGCGAATTCATCGACATCCGCGCCGCCCGCACGCCGGGGCGCGTGACCATCATCATCGAGGATGAGGGAATCGGCGCAGCGGTGGCCGACCTCGCTCCCGCCGCGGCGCGGCCGACGGAGGCAAGCCGCGGCATGGGACTCGGGCTGTCGCTCGCCCAATCCCTGGTGCGCGCCCATGGCGGGGAACTGGTGCTGGAGGCGGTGCCGGGAATCGGCGCGCGTGCCCTGGTCTCGCTGCCCGCTGAGCGCGTGGCCGCGCCCTGATCAGCCCATCGCATACAGCAGCAGCAGCGTGCGCTGCACTGCGCGTTCATTGTCGTCGGAGATGATGCCGACCAGCGTCCGCCCGCCCTCGCGCAGCGCAGCCACACCCTCATAGTTCTCGGCCGGGGCGTCGCCGGGCATCTCCAGCAGCGCCGTGCCGCGCAGCACGCCTGGCGCCGCCGGCTCGAGTCGCAGCAGCCGCGCCCGGAAGCCGCCCAGCAGGCTGAACTGGCGCTCGAGCACGAGGGCGCCGCCGCCCGGCAGGGCGCCGGCGCCGGTGGGATCATAGCCCGTGGTGGGCTGATAGTCGCGCTGCTGCCAGACGGCGCCGCGGCCGCGCAGCGTGCCGAGCCAGGCGGCGCGAGTGCGAGGGGCCGTGCCGGGCAATTCCTCGGCGATGCCGAGCAGACGCCCGTCCGCCAGCTGCGTCAGCGCCTCCAGCCCGCCATTGCTCGGCGCGCGCTCAAGGCCCGGTGGGGCGGGGAAGGGGCGGCCCGGCCCGTCCAGCCGCGCGTGCTGCTGGATTCGATGCCGACGCTCGAAGCCGATCAACCAGCGCCCATCCTGCAGGCGTGTCAGGCACTCCGCATCGCTGTTGGCCCGGCCGCGCAGCTGCGCGCCCGCGGCGTCGCGCAGCCGCCCATGCCGGACCTCCGCGAGCCCGATGGGCGCACCCTGGGCGTCGCGCAGCAGCAGCGCGCTCCACCAATGGCCGAGATCGCTGACGGCGTGCAGCCGCGGCCCGGGGGTGAGCACCAGTCCCGAGAAGCCGCCGAAGCCCCAGGCGCCCGTGTCGAGCACGAGCCCGCCCAGCGGGCGCAAGCCGCTTTCCGGTGTTGGCAGGGCGAAGGGCTCGGCGCGCGCGCAGCCGGCCAGCAG
>SKWC01000417.1 GCA_007129145.1 Rubritepida sp. | reverse complement strand
CTGGCCGCCGAAGCGCAGCAGCGCCGCGCGCAGCGGATCGGCCCCCGGGTTGTGCACCGCCATGTTGCGCACGATGTCGCGCGGGGTGACGTCGCGGCCATAATAGGCGCGGTTCCACTCGGGGCGCGGGTTCAGCACCGTCCCGTCCAGGGCGATGCCCGCATACAGCCCCCGCGCGCGCGAAAAGGCCACGACGTCGGCGCCGAGTGCCGTGGTGGTGGCGCCCTCCACCGCGCCGCCGCGATGCGCGAAGGCCATGGAGGCGTCGGCCCCCAGGGTGAAGGGGCGGTCCATCAACGTCTCGAGCGCGCGGTCGTTCATAATCAGCAGCAGGGTCTGCGCGTCGCGGATGCCCACCTGCAGCCCGACGCTGCCGCCCCCCATGCTGTAGAAGGCCGGCGAGGACCAGGACCCCGCCGCATCGCGGCCCAGCAGCACGCAATCCCCGCCCTGGCCGCCGGCGATGAAGGCGGCGCGGAAGGATTGCGGGCAGACCACGGCGCCGCGCGCGCGGCGCAGCGCCTCGGTCGCGCCGATGCGGTCGTTCTCGGCGGCCAGGATGTCCTGCACGGCCAGCGCCGCGCGGTCCACCAGCACCTGCGCCCCCGTGTTGCTGGGCGCGCTGCTGCACCCCGCCAGCAGACCGAGACCGAGCCCCGCCACGGTCATGTGCTTGACGATCTGGTGCGTAATGAAATGTCGCATGAGCTTCCCCCGATAACCCGTGCTGTGCTCGTGCTTTTAGCCGAAGTCATGGCAGGAAGAAAGCGAAGTCGTGATCAAGCCTCGATCACGCGGGGTTCCTCGTTCACCGCCGCGACCCGCCAGTGTTCGCCATGCTTTTCGAGCGTGGTCAGCGAGAGGTTCTTGACCGAGAAGGCCAGCGCCTGCCACGCCGTCAGCCCCAGCGCATGGGCCACCGCCGCGCGGATCGTGCCGCCATGCGCCACCACCACCACATCGCCGCCGCCCGCGGCCAGGCGTTCCAGCACGGGCCCGACCCGCGCGCGCAGGTCATCGAGGCTCTCGCCGCCCGGCGGGCGTTCCTCGGCGGCGTGGGGCCAGAAGGGGTGGGGCGGGTGGCGCAGCCGCTCGGTCAGCGCCTCATGCGCGATGCCCTGCCACTCGCCCAGGTGCTGCTCGGCCAGGTCGGGCTCGATCTCGAGCGGTTGGGCGGGGTAGCCGGCGGCGAAGATGGCGGCGGCGGTGGCGCGGGTGCGCGACAGCGGCGTGGCCACCCAGCGCGGCGTGCGCGGCAGGCGCTGCGCCAGCCAGCGGTACAGCGCCGCCTCCTCGCGCAGCGCGGCGTCGCACAGCCCCACATCCATGCTGCCGTAGAAGATGGCGCGGGCCGATGGCTCGACCAGCGCGTGGCGCAGCAGGATCAGGCGGGAGGGTTCGGACATGGCGCGCCGGTGTAGCGAAGCCCGCGCCGTGCTGATAGGCCGGGGGCATGCGCGCCCTGTTCAGCGACCGCCGATTCCTCGTGATGCTGGCCCTCGGCTTCGCGGCCGGCGTGCCGCTGCCGCTGACCGGCTTCGTGCTGCGGCAGTGGTTCGCGGAATCCGACATCCCGCTGGCCGCCATCGGCTTCACCGCGCTGATCGGCCTGGCCTATGCGCTGAAATTCCTCTGGGCGCCGCTGATGGACCACGCCCGCCCGCCGCTGTTCCCCGGCTTCGGGCGAAGGCGGGGCTGGCTGCTGTCCATCCAGCCGCCGCTGATGCTGGCCATCGTGCTGCTCGGCCAGACCGACCCCGCGACCATGGCGGTGGCCACCGCGGCGGTGGCGGTGGTGGTCGCCTTCCTCTCGGCCAGCCAGGACATCGTGATCGACGCATGGCGCATCGAGGCCCTGGCCGAGGAGGAGCAGGGCTACGGCTTCGCCTGCTATGTCTGGGGCTACCGCTTCGCCCTGCTGGCCGCCAATGCCGGGGCGCTGGGCATGGTGAGGATGGTGGGCTGGGACGGCGCCTTCCTCTATTGCGCGGCGCTGGTGGGGGTGGGGTTGGTCGCGGTGCTGCTGGCGCCGGAGCCCGCGCCCCCGCCGCCGCAGCCGCCCATGTCCTGGACGACCCGGCTGCGGGTCGCGGTGATCGAGCCCTTCCGCGATTTCACGACCCGCCCGCACTGGCTGCCCATCCTGGTGTTCGTGTCCCTGTTCAACCTGGGCGAGGCGCTGGCGGGCATCATGACCGCGCCCTTTTACCGCGAGCTCGGCTTCACTCGGGGCGAGGTGGCGACGGTCGCCTCCGGCTTCGGCCTGGTGATGACGCTGCTGGGCGTGCTGGCCGGCGGCTGGTTCGTGGCCAAGGTAGGGGTCGGGCGCGCGCTGGTCATCACGGGCTTCGTGCAGATGGCCTCCAACCTCATGTATGTGGCGCTGAACGAGGTCGGGCGCAGCATGCCCATGCTCTACGCTCAGGTGGGCGTGGAGAGCTTCACCGACGGCCTCGCGGCGGCGGCCTTCGTGGCCTACCTCACGGGGCTGACCAACCGCGCCTTCAGCGCCACGCAATACGCGCTGCTGTCCTCGCTGGCCGCGATCCCGCTGCGCTTCCTGGGCGGCTGGTCGGGGCAGCTGGCGCAGGCGATGGGCTGGACGCCCTTCTTCCTGCTGACCACGGCGGCCGCGCTGCCGGCGCTGGTCATCATGCTGTGGCTGCTGCGCCGCCTGCCGCCGCCGCCGCGCGCGGGCCCGCAGGCGACCGCCGCCGATTGATCTTTTGGCAATGTCGGCACGCTACGCCATGCCGGCAGAGGCAGCATGCCTCCGGGGAGACACCGCGATTGCCCGCCGCCGCCATTCCCGCGAATGAGGAGCAGCGCCTTGCGGCGCTGCATGCCTATGGGCTCCTCGATGAAACCTGCGACGACCTGCTGCAGGACATCGTGCAGCTGGCCGCGCGGCTGACCGACAGCCCGATTGCGCTGGTGACCCTGATCGACGAGCAGCGCCAGGTCTTCGCCGCCCGCCATGGCGTGGAACTGCGCGAGACCCCGCGCGAACAGGCGTTCTGCGCCCATGCCATCCTGCAGCCCGATCGGCCGCTCGCGGTGCGCGACGCGCTCGAGGATGTGCGCTTCGCCGACAATCCGCTGGTGCTGGGGGCGCCGGGCATCCGCGCCTATCTCGGCGTGCCGCTGGTCACACCCGAGGGCCATCCGCTCGGCACGCTCTGCGTGATCGACACCACCCCGCGCGACCACGACGACGCCGCCGTCTCCACCCTGCAGACCCTGGCGCGAACGGTGGTGACCACCTTCGAGATGCGCCGTGCCATGAGCCGGATGCGCAGCATGGCGCTGACCGATCCGCTCACCGGCCTGCCGAACCGGACGGCCTTCCTGGAGGCGCTGTCGCGCGCGATCTCCACCCATCGGCGCGGCGGCCCGGGCTTCTCGCTGCTCTTCGTGGACCTCGACGGCTTCAAGGCGTTGAACGACACGCTCGGCCATGCCGAGGGCGACCGCGCCCTGGCCGAGGTCGCCGCTGTGCTGCGCGGCAATCTGCGACGCGGCGACATGCCTGCGCGGCTGGCGGGGGATGAATTCGCCGCCCTGCTGTTCGGCGGCAACGGCCAGGAGGTCGGCAGCGCGGCCGAGCGCCTGCGCATCGCCCTCGCCCAGGCCATGGAGGGCCGCGGCTGGGCGGTGACCGCCTCGATCGGCGGCATCACCTTCCACGCCCCCCCGCGCGACGAGAGTGAGGCCCTGAGCGCGGCCGACCAGCTGATGTATCTGGCCAAGCGCGCGGGGCGGAACCGCGTGATGATGAGCGAACACCCCCCGCATGTCATGCCGGGGCGTGACGGGACGCGCTGGGCCGCCGCCGGCGATTGAGGCGCGGCGCCGCGGGCGGGGTCCGGAATCGGCGCGGCACTTGCGGGCGGCACGCGCGGCACCATACGCTTCCCATGGTGGCGAGTCGCCGCGCCACACCCCATCCCTCGCGGGTCGCGAGGGGGACAAGGCCCGCCAGGGGAAGGGCCGGGGGAGAGGCGAGACCGGCCACCCATGCCGCCCCGCCGCCCGGGCCGGAGGCATGCCACGGACCGGGCCGACAGGGGAGTGCCACATGTCCGACATGGTCTCCGGCGTCGCCGAGGCGGCGACCAACCCGCTCGACGTGATCGAACAGATCGTCAGCGCCCATGAATGGCTGTTCGAACGCCGCTCCGACGCGGAGATGGCGGCCGAAGCGCCGGGCCGCTGGTGCAACTACACGCTGTTCTTCTCCTGGTCGCATGAGATCAGCGCCATGCATTTCTCCTGCGCCTTCGACCTGCGCGTGCCGGTCGAACGCCGCGGGCCGCTCTATGAACTGCTGGCACTGGCCAATGAGCGGCTGTGGATCGGCCATTTCGGCATTGACGTCGATGAGGGCGTGCCGGTCTTCCGCCATTCCG
>SKWC01000024.1 GCA_007129145.1 Rubritepida sp. | reverse complement strand
GCCGAGCGGGCCCAGCCGGTTCGGCGGGAACTGGTCGCGCAGCGGTTCGATGTAGTCGTTGTTGATGGTCCGCACCATGCGGATGCCGTGCCAGGCCGTGATGCGCTGCGGCGTCGAGGTCTCCCAGGAGGAGAAGGCGCGGCTGTTGTGGCAGAAGGTGCAGTTCACCCCGAGCGAGGTGGAGAAGTGCATCATCAGCCCATAGACCCACTCGGCCTGCACGATGCTGGCGTTGTCGGGCATCCCCGGGCTGTTCTCGCGCGCCCGCGGGGTGGTCGAGATGTGCCGGATCGGCTCCTCGTTCAGCAGGTAGGGCGTGAAGGGATCCGAGGGCAGGGTGGCGAAGGCCGTGGCCGCCACCGGGCGGTTCTGCTCGCCCGCCACCTGCCACATGCGGGACGGCGGCGCGTTGGACGGGGCCTGCGACCACACCTCGGCCGGAACCGCCTGCCCGCGATGGCAGGTGTAGCAGGTCACGCCGACCTGGCCGACGTGGGCGTCGTAGGTGCTGTTGATGGTGTTGACCATCTGCAGCATCCGCCGGGCCACATGCTTGGTGTAGATGTCCTCGGCGGCGAAGTTGCCGGGGACGTGGCAGGCGTTGCAGCCTTCGGCCGGGTTGTCCGGGTTCGGGTAGATCCACTCGGTCATGGCCAGCATGATCCGGCCGAACTGCTCGACCGAGAGATGCCCCAGCACCGGCACGTTCTCATAGATCTCGGACGCGCGCGGGCTTTCGGGATCGTCGGGGATGGGCTCATCCATCGCCGGGATCACGTTGCGCGCCTGGATCGCGTCCAGGGTGCGCGTGTTGTAGACCTGACCCATCGAGGTGCCGCGGAAGCCGCTCTGCACCGTCTGGATGGTCGGGGGCTCGAAGGTCACCACCAGGAAGGCCGCGGTGGCGATGGCCGCCACCGTGGTCCCGAAGAGGAAGTTGAACTTCTTGTAGAACTCGGGCTTCATCGGTTCTCCCTCCTCACATGCCGGCGGCAGGATCGGCGAGCGGGCCCCACACCGCCGGATAGGCGGGGGCGAAGCGCTTCTCGACGGCCCAGAGGTACCAGTTGTCCACCACCGTGCCGGTCAGCAGGATGCCGATGCCGCCGGTGAGCGGGGTAAGCACCGCGAACCACCAGGCCCAGCGGTGGATGCTCTCGTAGGTGGCGTTGAAGCCCATGGTCCAGCGCCAGAACAGGCCGGCGCGCTCGGCCGCGGTGCCGCGGTCCAGGGTCTGGTCCACCTCGCGCTCGCCGCCGAAGCGGGCCACCGCCAGGATCGTCGCGCCATGCATCGCGAACAGCAGCACAGAGCCGTAGAGGAACACGATCGAGAGCGCGTGGAACGGGTTGTAGAAGAGGTTCCCGTAGCGGATCGAGAAGGCGGCGGTCCAATCCAGGTGCGGGAAGATGCCGAAGGGCACCGCCTCGCTCCAGGAGCCCATCCAGATCGGGCGCAGGAAGCCCAGCACCAGGTAGAGCCAGATCGCGGCCATGAAGGCCCAGAAGGTGTGCTGGCCAAGGCCCAGCTGGTCGGCCCGCCGCCACACCCGCGCCGCCCACAGGAACAGCGAGGCCGTGAGGAAGAAGCCGGCCATCAGCCACCAGCCGCCCTGGTTCAGCGGCGGCAGGCTCAGGCCATGCTGCGGCCCGGGCGGCTCAAGCGCGAGCCAGGGCAGCAGGCGGATGAACTCGACCACGTTCCAGTTCACCGAGGCCAGCATGTTCAGCCCGATGATCTCGAAGGCGATCAGGCCGCACAGCAGCGACAGCGAACCCAGCGTGCCCAGGTAGAAGGGGCCGATCTGCGCATCCGCGAGGTAGCCGAGGAGACGGCTGTGCATCGGCTTGCCGATGCGCGCGTCGTTGTCCCGGCCCAGCGGCACCCCCGGGTAGGAGGGCCCTTTCGGCTGGATCCGGGTGAAGATGAATTGGTATTCCATCGTTGCCGTCCCTCCTCAATTCCAGATCGGCAGCTGCAGCCACCAGTTCCACCACTCGGGCCAGCCGCGGGTCCAGAACGGGCCGCTGATCACGATGCACACCGCGCTCCAGAAACCGGCCGAAAGCGCGATGAACAGGCCGAGGCGGTGGATGCCCAGCGTGCCGATCGAGTAGCCGATGAAGTCGCGGTAGAAGGTGTTCTCGTGCTCGGCGGTCTTCACCGGCTCGCCCTTCTTGGGGTTGATGGCGGCCAGCACCAGCGAGGCGTGCAGCGACAGCGCCAGCGTCGTGGTGAAGAAGAAGGTCACCGCGATCATGTGCGCCGGGTTGTAGTGGAAGTGCAGGTACTGGTAGCCGACGTTGGACACCCAATCGAGGTGGCTGAAGATGCCGTAGGGGAAGGCATGGCCCCAGGCGCCCATCAGCACCGGGCGGATGACCACCAGGGTGATGTAGGCGAAGACCGCCATGCCGTAGGCCCAGGGAATGTGCATCCCCATGCCCAGCTTGCGCGCGATCTCGGCCTGGCGCAGCGCCCAGGACAGGAAGGCCCCGATGGCGCAGACCGTGATGGCCTGCCACAGCCCGCCCTCGCGCAGCGGCGCGAGCCCGAGGCCGTAGCTGATGTCCGGGGGCGCGATGTTGATCAGCCACGGGTTCCAGGTGCCGCCGATCGCGGCCCCATAGAGGATCAGCAGGGTGCCCACGAGAGAGAAGAACAGCGTCGTGACGCCGAAGAAGCCGACGTAGAAGGGCCCCACCCAGAAATCGAACAGGTTGCCGCCGAAAAGGGTGCCGCCCCGGACGCGGTATTTGGCTTCGAAAGTCAGCATCGCCATGGCTTGATGCTCCTGTCAGGGCGGGCACCGGTCCCGCCAGCGTGTGTCGTCATCCGCGACAGCGGGCGAAGCCCGCTGCGCAAGTCTCGCCCACTGCCGTGGAGCGACACGGCCTGTGCCTACCGGACGCCGGCGGGCGTACGGGCCACGGGCTGACCCGCCGTGTAGGCGAGGCTCTCCGAGCACCAGCCGAGGTGGTCGCAGTAGCGGGGCGAGCTGAGAACCACGAAGTGGATCACGGCCGCGATGCCGATGACGCCGACGGCGCCCAGCATTCCGATGCGCAGCGGGTTCGCCACCATCCAGATCTTGTGCATGCGTTGTCTCCTGACTGAAAAAGAAGGGTCGCAGGCCGCCGGCTCTCGGCCGGCAGCCCGCGCGCCTCAATTGATGAAGAAGCGCCAGTCGGGCGGAACAACCTGGCTGCCGTAGACGAGCGGGCGCCACAGCCACACCAGGATGTGCGCGCCCATCGAGGCGAACACCGCGAAGATCCAGCCCTGCATCACCAGGCGGTGGACTTCACGCGCTTCGGGCTCGGTCAGACCAGCCCGCGAACTCACTTCGGCCATGTGTTGACCTCCATACGGCCTTTCGGCCGGTTACCGCGCAAGACCCGCGCAGCAGGGATGTGCCTGGCGAGGACCGCCAGGCACGTCTGTCTGCCCGGCCAAGCCGGGCGGGCAGGGGAAGGGGCGGGGCGGGGGCTCATGCCTCCTGCAACTCCGCCGAAAGGATCGCGCGTGCGCGCGCCGCGGTGACCCGCGCCTCGCCAGCATCGCGCGCCGCCTGCTCGACCTGCTCGCGCAGGCGCTTGGCGGCCGAGATGCGGATGAGGAAAGGCTCGCGCTCCACCCGCGCATCGAGCAGCGCCTGCGCCTCGGGCTCCCACACGTCGGAGGGGCGCGCGGGCGTGGCCGGCACCTTGTCGAGTTCGGTGCCCAGCGGGAGGATGTGGAACAGCGCGTCGAACAGCGCGTTGCAGTATTCCTGCACGACGTAGGTCGCACCGGCGTAGCCCATGAAGGGCGTTCCGGTGGCGCGGCGGATGATGGCGCCGGGGAAGCTCGCGGGGATGTAGGCGGCGCGCGCGCCGGCCTCGGCCATGTACATGCGCTCGTTGAAGCTGCCGAACACCACGAGGCCCGGGGACTTCATCGCCTCGCGCGTCGCGGCATTGTCCGGCTTCTCGCCGGCGCGACGGCCGGCCGCATGGACGCAGGGGATGCCCAGCTCCTCCGTCAGGAAGCGCTGCAGCCCGTGGGTGTAGGTCTGGGTCGCGACCACCGAATAGGGGGCGGAGGCGAAGAAGTCCTGCGTCACCGACCGCCACAGGTCCCACATCGGCTTCAGCGTCGTGTGCTTCTCGCGCTCGATGAAGGGCTCGGGGTCGAGGCCGGTCAGCTCACCCAGCTTGCGCAGGAAGTTCGTGGTGGCGAACATCCCGATCGGCGCCTGCAGGTAGGGGCGCTCCAGCTCCTCGCACAGCTTGCGGCCGAACTCGCGGTACATGCAGATGTTCACGTCCGCGTCGGGCAGCTTCTGGATGTCCTCGACATGGCTGCCGAGCGGGAAGACCAGGTTCACCTCGCAGCCGATGCCCTCGACCAGGCGGCGGATCTCCGCGAGGTCG
>SKWC01000121.1 GCA_007129145.1 Rubritepida sp. | reverse complement strand
TTCGCCGCCGGGAACCCCGAGGCCGTCGCGCGGCTGGTGCTGCTGGCTCCGCCCTGGCCCGGCGCGCCGGGCGGCCCCGATGCCGAGCCCGCGAGCGGCTGGCGCGTGCTGACCCAGGCCGAGGCACGCAGCCGCTGGCTGGACGCCGCCCCCGAACCCGCCCGCGCAACCCTGCTGCCGGCCGGCTGGTTCGAGCATTTCGCCGGCGTGACCTGGGCCACCGACCCCGAGGGCATGCGCCGGCGCCCCTCGGTGCTGCGCATCCCCAACGGCCCGCGCGCGGCGATGCGCGAGGTCTGGCAATCCGCCACGCCGCCCTTCGACGCCGCCGCCATCACCGCCCCCAGCCTGGTCGCGACCGGCGAATGGGACCGCGACGCGCCCCCCACGCAATCGCTGGCCCTGCTGGGCGCCCTGTCCAACACTGCCGCGCGCCGCCTGACCGTGCTGGGCGCGGGGACGCACATGATGATGCTTGAGCGCAACCGCGGCGCGCTGTTCCAGACCGTGCAGGCCTTCCTCGAGGAGACGCAGAATTGAGCTTCCCCGCCACCCCGACCATCGGCTTCGCCCATGTCGCCTACCGCTTCGGCGACCGCTTCCAGGAGCGCGGCGCGCCCTTCCCCTTCTTCGAGATGAAGACCCTGGCCGAGCTTGAGGCGCGCATCCATGAGGCCGATGTGCTGGTGGTCAGCGGGCTGTGGCGCAATGAGCTGGCCAGCCGCGCAGCGCGGCTGAAGTTCGTGCAATCCTGCTCGGCCGGGACGGACCAGTATGACCGCGCGGTGTTCGCCCGGCATGGCATCCGCCTGGCCTCGGCGGCCGGCGGCAACGCCAATGCGGTCAGCGAGCACGCGGTGGGGCTCATGCTGGGCATAACGCGCAAGCTGTTCATCGCCCGCGACGACCAGCACCGGAAGTTCTGGTCCGGCATGAAGGCCGATTTCGCCGAGCGCGAGGACGAACTCGCCGGCAAGACCGCCGTGGTGGTCGGCACCGGGCGCATCGGGGCACGGCTGATCCGGCTGCTCAAGGCCTTCGACATGCATGTGATCGGCGTGCGGCAGAACCCCGCCGCGGGTGCCGCCGGCGCCGATGAGGTGCATGCCACCGCCGCCCTGCCCGGGCTGCTGCCGCGGGCGGATTTCCTCGTGCTGGTGTGCCCGCTGACCGATGCGACGCGCGGGCTGATCGGCGCCGAGGCGCTGGCCGCCATGAAGCCGACCGCCTGCCTGATCAACTGCGCGCGCGGCCCCGTGGTGGACGAGCCCGCGCTGATCGCGGCCCTGCAGCAGGGGCGCATCCGCGCGGCGGGCCTCGACGTGACGGCGGTGGAACCCCTGCCCGAGGCCTCGCCGCTGTGGACCCTGCCCAACTGCTTCGTCACCCCGCACACCGGCGGCGAGACCTGCGCCTATGAGACCAATGTGCTCGACCTGATGCAGGAGAACATCGCCCGGCTGCAACGCGGCGAGGCCGCGCTGGTCAACCAGGTGGTCTGACCGCGCCATGGCCACCTGCGCCGAGACCATCGCCGCCATCCGCGCCCATCCCGCCTTCGAGGCCGCCTGCGCGGTGATGCGCGCGGAGCATGAGCGGACGGTCGCGGACATCATCACCCTGACCGAGATCCCCGCGCCCCCCTTCCAGGAGGAGCGCCGCTCGGCCGCCTATCTGGCGATGCTGCACGCGCATGGCCTGGAGGAGGTGCGCCAGGACGAGGTGGGCAACGCGATGGGCCTGCGCCGCGGCTACGGCAATGGCGACATCCTGGTGGTGGCCGCGCATCTGGACACGGTGTTCCCAGCGGGCACCGATGTGCGGGTCCGGCGCGAGGGCACGAAGCTGTTCGCCCCCGGCGTGGGCGACGACACGCGCAGCCTGGCCGTCAACCTGGCCTTCCTGCGGGCGATGGACGCGGCCGGCATCCGCACCCGCCACGACATCCTGTTCGTGGGCGATGTGGGCGAGGAGGGTCTGGGCGATCTGCGCGGGGTGCGGCACCTCTTCGCCCACCACCCCGAGCGCGCGCGCATCCGCGCCTTCCTGACGGTGGACAGCCCCGATGTGGAGCGAATCGTCACGGGCGGCATCGGCTCGCGCCGCTACCGCGTCACCTTCCACGGTCCGGGCGGGCACAGCTTCGCCGCCTTCGGCCTGGTCAACCCGATGTATGCCATGGCCGAGGCAGTGCGCAGCATCGCCGCCATCGCCGTCCCGCGCGAGCCGGTGACCACCCATTGCGTCAGCGTCGTCTCGGGCGGCACCTCGATCAACGCCATCCCCGAGCGGGTGACCATCGAGGTGGACCTGCGCTCGGCCAGCGCGGCGGAACTCGACCGGCTGGACCGCGCCTGCCTCGCCGCCATCGAGGATGCGGTGGCGGGCGAGAACATGGCGCGCGAGGGCCATATCCGCGCCGAGATCACCCAGGTGGGCGACCGCCCGGCCGGGCACACCCCCAATGGCGCGCCGATCGCGCGGCTGGCGGCGGCCGCCGTCGCCGCCGAGGGCTTCCAGCACGCCTTCGAATGGTCCTCGACGGATGCCAACATCCCCATGAGCCTCGGCATCCCGGCGCTGCGCATCGGCTCGGGCGGCAGCGGGGGCCGGGCCCATTCGCTGGATGAATGGATCGACGTCGAGACCGAGCATTCGCTGCGCGGCATGCGCGCGAGCCTCGCCACCATCCTCGCGCTGGCGGAGATGGAGGGGGTTTGAGGCCGCGCCGCCGCCGCGGGCGCCTCGGCCGGGCGCTGGGCACCGGCCTGCTGCTGCTGGTGCTGGGCGTGCCGGCGCTGGCGCTGGCGCTGGTCTGGTGGACGCTCCCGCCGCGCGAGGCCGAGGTCGCGCTGTCCGGCCTGTCGGCGCCGGTGGCAGTCACCCTGGACGCCGCGGGCATCCCGCGCATCGCCGCCGCGAGCGAGGCCGACGCCGCCATGGCGCTGGGCTACCTCCATGCGCGCGACCGCATCTTCCAGATGGACGCGATGCGCCGCGGCGCGCAGGGGCGGCTTTCGGAGGTGGCGGGCGCGCCGGCGCTGCGACTCGATCGCTTCATGCGGCTGCTCGGCCTGCGGCAGCGCGCCGAGGCGGATCTCGCGGCGCTGGACGCCGACACCCGTGCCATCCTGGACGCCTATGCGGCCGGGGTGAACGCCTGGATCACGGAGCGCGGGCGTTTCGCCGCCCCCGAATTCCTGCTGCTGGGCGAGCCCGAGCCCTGGGAGCCCGTCCATTCCCTGCTCTGGGGCAAGGTGATGGGGCTGTGGCTGTCGGGCAATTGGCGCCAGGAGATCGAGCGCCTGCGCCTGGCGGAGATCCTGCCGCTCGACCGGGTCTTCGACCTCTGGCCGCTGGATCACGGCGCGGCCCGGCTGGACGGGACGGCAGGGCTGGCGCCCGGCCATGCGGCGCGGGTGCTGGCCGCGGTCCCGGTCTTCGGTCACGACGCGCCGCTGCCCGCCTCGGCCTCCAACGCCTGGGCGGTGGCGGGGCGGCTCGCCGCGGGTGGGGCGCCGATCATCGCGGGCGATCCGCACCTCGGCTACTCCGCGCCGGTCATGTGGTATCTGGCGCGCATCAGCCTGCCCGGCGGCCGCTTCCTGGAGGGCGCGACCGCGCCGGGCGTGCCCTTCCTGGTGATCGGCCGCAACGAGGCCATCGGCTGGGCCTTCACCACCACCCATTCCGACACCCAGGACGTGTTCATCGAGGATGAAGCCGCCGCCCGCGTGGTGCGCACCGAGGTGATCCGAGTGCGCGGGGCCGACCCTGTCACCATGGCGGTGCGCGAGACGGGCAATGGCCCGGTCATCTCGGACCTGGACGACACGCCGCGCGCCGATGGCCGGATCCTGGCGGTGCGCATGGCCAATCTGGAGCCCGAGGACACGGCGGCGCAGGGGCTGCTGATGCTGAACCGCGCCCGCGGCCTGGCCGATGCCCGCGCCGCGGCCGCGCGCATCACGGCGCCGCCGCAGCATCTGATGGTGGCCAGCCGCAGCGAGGGGATCGCGGTCTATCTGACCGGGCGCACGCCCATCCGCGCGGCGCTGGACGGCGCCTTCCCGGTGCCCGGCACGCCCCCCTGGCGCGGCTTCGTGCCCTTCGACGCGCTGCCGCATCTGGAAAACCCCGAAAGCGGCGTCCTGGTCCATGCCAACAGCCGCCCCAGCCCCGGCACGCATCCGGTGTTCCTCGGCCGCGACTGGTTCGGGGATTGGCGGCTGCGGCGCATCCAAGGGCTTCTGGCCGAGGCGGGCGCGCCGCATGACGCGGAGCGCTTCGTGGCCATGCAGATGGATGCCGTCTCCCTGCTGGCGCGCGAATCCCTGCCCTTCGTCAACGCCCTGCCGCGCGGGTCGGGAAGCCTGGGCACGGCGCAGGCGCTGCTGGCCGCCTGGGATGGCGCGATGGCGGCCGAC
>SKWC01000140.1 GCA_007129145.1 Rubritepida sp. | reverse complement strand
CGCCGCCACCCCCTTTGTCGCCACGGGCGCCCGCGCCCAGTCGGATTGGCCGGCCCGTCCGGTGCGCCTCGTGGTGCCCTTCGCCCCCGGCGGCACCACCGATGTGATGGCCCGCCTGGTGGCCGAGGCGCTGGGCCCGCGGCTCGGCCAGCCCGTGCTGGTGGACAACCGCCCCGGCGCCGGCGCCACGCTGGGCTCCAACATCGTCGCCCGCGCCGATGCCGACGGCTACACGCTGCTGATGTCCAACAGCGGCTCGCACGGGGTGTCGCCCACGCTGTATCCGGCCATCCCCTATGACGCGATGCGCGACTTCACCCATATCCGCCTGGTGGCGACCAGCCCCTCGGTGCTGGTGGTGAACAACGACCACCCGGCCCGGACCTTCCAGGAATTCGTCGCCCATGTGCGCGCCGCGAATGAGATCACCTTCGCGGTGTCGGGCATCGGCAGTTCCTCGCATCTCGCGGGGATCCGGCTGGGCCAGGCCATCAATGTCCCGGTGCGCGCCGTGCCCTACCGCGGCGCGGGGCCGGCGATGGCCGACACCATCTCGGGCGTGGTGCCCGCCATGATGGACAGCCTGCCCTCGGCGGCCGGGCATTTCCGCCGCGGCGCGGTCCGCGCGCTGGCGCTGACCGCGGCGGAGCGCGTGCCCCTCTACCCGGACCTGCCCACCATGCGCGAGGAAGGGGTGGATCTGGTCAACATGGCCTGGTTCGGCATCTCCGGCCCGGCCGGGCTGCCTGATGCCATCGTGCAGCGCGTGAACCGCGACCTGGCCTCGGCCCTGACCGAGCCCACCGTGCTCGGCCGCTTCGACGACCTGCTGGGCGTGCCGCCGCCCGAAAGCTCGCCCGAGCACTACACGCGCTTCGTGGCCGAGCAGATCGAGGGCTTCGCCCCGCTGGTCCGCGCCGCCGGGCTCGAGCCGCGGTGAGCGGCGCCACCGTCGGCCTGCGCATCGCCGAAAGCCTCGCCGCGCATGGGGTGGAGCGCATCTACTGCGTGCCCGGCGAGAGCTTCCTGGGTCTCACCGATGCGCTGACGGATGTGCCGGCGCTGCGCCTCATCGTCTGCCGCCATGAGGGTGGGGCGGCCTACATGGCCTGCGGAGAGGGGCGCATGGGCGCGCCCCAGCCCGGCGTGTGCCTCGTCTCGCGCGGGCCGGGGGTGGCGAATGCCATGATCGGCCTGCACAGCGCCCTGCATGACGCGGTGCCGCTGGTCATCCTGATCGGCCAGGTGGAGCGGAAGGACCGCGGCCGCGGCGCCCTGCAGGAGCAGGAATACCCCCTGCTCCTGGCCGACATGACCAAGGCCGTGGTCAGCATCGAGCAGCCGCACCAGGCGGCCGAGGCCATCGCCCGCGCCTTCCACCTGGCGATGTCGGGCACGCCCGGCCCCGTCGCGGTGATCCTGCCCGAGGATCTGCTGGACGACCCCGCCGGGCCCATGGCGGCACCCCGCCCCATGGCCGAGCCCGCACCCTCCGAGGCGCAGGTCGAGGAGGTGGCGCTTCGCCTCACGCGCGCCGAGCGCCCGCTGGTCTGGGTGGGTGGGGCGATGGACGGCCCGCCCGAATGGCGCGTGCTGCTCCAGGAATTCGCCGAGGCCTGGGGCGTGCCGGTCTGCCCGACGCACCGCCGCCCGCATCTGTTCGACAGCCACCACCCGAACTGCGGCGGCTACATCGGCAACCGGGTGCAGAAGCCGCTGATCGAGCGCATGCACACCGCCGACCTGATGCTGGCGCTGGGCGAGCGGCTGAGCGATGCGGTCAGCCAGTCCTACAGCTTCCCCGCCGCCCCCGACCCGCAGCTGCCGCTGATCCATGTCTGGCCCGACCCGTCCGAGCTGAACCGGGTGTTCCGCGCCGACATCCCCATCGCGGCCGCCCCGCACCGGCTGCTGGAGCGGCTGATGGCGCGGCCCGCCCCGCCCATTTCGGCGGCGCGGCGCGAATGGATCGCATCCCTGCACGCCATCCACCGCGACCTGACCGCCCCGCGCTGGGAACCCGCGCCCGATGGCGTGAACTTCGCCGCCGTCTGCGCCGCGCTGAACGACCACCTGCCCGCCGATGCGGTGGTGACGACGGATGCGGGCAACTTCACCTCCTTCGTGCACCGCTACCTGCGCTTCCGCCCGTCCATGCATTTCCTGGGCTCGGGCGTGGGCGGGATGGGGGCGGCGGTGCCCATGGCGGTGGCGGCGGCGCTGCGCTGGCCCTCGCGCCGGGCGCTCGCGATCGTGGGCGATGGCGGCACGCTCATGACCGGCAATGAACTCGCCACCGCCATCCAGTATGGCGCGAACCCGGTCATCCTGATCTCGGACAACCGATCCTACGGCTCGATCGCGATGCATCATGAGAACCGCTACCCCGGCCGCTCGGCCGAGCAGGCGGCGGGGCTGGTGAACCCCGATTTCGCCGCCTGGGCCCGCGCCTTCGGCGCCGAGGGGCTGAGCATCGCCGCCGAGGATGAGGTGGGCCCCGTGCTGGCCGCTGCCTTCGCCGAGACGGCGCGGCCGGTGGTGGTGCATGTGCGCGCCTCGGCGCTGCAGGTCACCGCCTGGCGGCGGCGTCCCTCATGACGCGCCGGACAGCAGCGCCACGGGCAGCCGCGCCAGCACCGCGCTGAGCGGCAGCCGCTGGCCGGGGCCGTGCCGCGCCCCGGTCAGCGCATCCTCGAAGCGGCGGGGCATGCCCTCGGGCAGGATGAGTTCCGTGCCTTCCCAGGCCTCCGGCGCGGGCAGGGGCAGGGTGGCGCCCTCCAGCAGCGGCAGCGGCAGGCGGGTCGCCACCGCCAGCACCGTGCCGCTGCGGTGGGTGCGGGCGAAGGCCAGCACATGCGCCGCCCGCGGCCCTTCGACCGTGATGGGCAGGTAGTCGCCATCCGCGAAGACGGCAGGCCGCGCGATGCGCAGCCCCAGCGCGCGCGCGATCACCGCCTGCTTCACCCGCCCGTCGCGCCAATCCGCCAGCAGCGCATCCGGGGCCGCGGCGGCCTCCAGCGCGGCGATGCGCGCGGCCCAGTCCACCGGGCGGCGGTTGTCCGGGTCCACCAGCGAGAAATCCCAGAACTCGGCGCCCTGGTACAGATCCGGCACGCCCGGCGCCGTGCAGCGCAGAAGCGCCTGGGACAGCCCGTTCACCGCCCCGGGCAGCGCGAGGCGCGCGGCGAAGCCCGCCACCTCCTCGCGCCAGCGGCTGGGGCGGTCGGCCGCCATGGCGGCGAAGATGAAGTCGCGGCAGGCGGCCTCGTAATCCGCCTGGGGCACCGCCCAGTCGGTGCGGCGCTTGGCCTCGCGCAGCGCCTTCTCCTGCCAGGCGGCCACGCGCTCCAGGAAGGCCCGCACCCCCGCCTCATCACCCGGGTCGAGGCCGAGCGGCCAGGCGCCCACCAGGGTCTGATACAGCATGAGCTGCGCGCTCATGCCCGGCGCCGGCCCGTCATCCAGCTCGCGCAGCAGGATCGCGTTGAGCCGCGTCCAGCGCTCGATCGCCGCCGCCCACTCGCCGGGCATCTCCGAGAGCACGGCCAGCCGCGCGCGCGCATCCTCGCCGCGCTTGTGGTCATGGGTGGCGGTGGCCAGCAGCGCCTGGGGGAAGTTCTTCCGCCGCGCCCGTGCGGTCGCATGGAAAGCGGCGGGCGAGACGGCGAAGCGCCCCGGCTCCGAGCCGACCTCATTGCGCGAGAGCAGCCGGCCGTAGCGGTAGAAGGCGGTGTCCTCGACGCTTTTCGCCGCCACGGGCGCGGAAAGCTGCTGGAAGCGCACCGCGGCCGCCAGCCTTTCGCGCCGGGCGGCGGGGGGCAGGCTGCGCGGCGGTTCGCCGCCCAGCCATGCATCCAGCAATGGCAGCAGCGGCAGGCTGGTGGGCCTGAGCGTGCGCCGCGCCCCGGCCAGCGCCCATTCCAAGATGCGCTGGTCCTCGGCGTTGCGCCCCCCGCGCGAGATGTAGAGGCGATACAGCGGGAAATGCACCAGCACCTCGGCCAGGGCGCGGCGCAACGCCGTCAGCGTGTGGTCGCGCGTGGCGAGGTCGCGCGCGGCGACCCGCTTCAGCGCGGCGGCGGTGGCGTTGAGTTCGGAGGCGAGGTTGTCGCGCAGGATCTGGCGGCGCGCCTCGCGCGCCTCATCCTCGAAATGCGGGCTGCGGCCGGTGCGCCCGGTCCAGAGCGCGGTCAGCGGCGCCTCGCCCTCGGGGTCGTGCAGCAGGCCCCCCACCTCGTCCATGAAGTCGTAGCCGGTGCTGCCCGCCACCATCCAGTCGGTGCGCAGCGTCTCGAAGGGGGCGAGGATCTTCTCGACCCAGATGAGCGGTCGCTGGCCCGGGCGCAGCGTGGCCATCCGCCGCGCCAGCTTGCGGCAATAGGCGCGCGGGTCCGCGAGGCCGTCGATGTGGTCGATGCGCACGCCCTGGAT
>SKWC01000264.1 GCA_007129145.1 Rubritepida sp. | reverse complement strand
GAGGCGCTGTTTCGCGCGGGCATCGCCCCCACGCGGCCCGCCGGGCGGATCACCCCCATCAAGGCCGCGCTGCTCGATCAGCGCACGGTCGCGGGGCTGGGCAACATCTATGTCTGCGAGGCGCTGTTCCGTGCGGGCGTCTCGCCGCGCAGGCTGGCCGCCACCATCCCCGGCGCGCGCGCAGCCCGGCTGCATGAGGCGATCCGCGCCGTGCTGGCCGAGGCGATCGCGGCGGGCGGGTCCAGCCTGCGCGACTATGTGCGCGCCGATGGCGAGGTGGGCGTGTTCCAGGAGCGCTTCGACGTCTATGGCCGCGAGGGCGAGCGCTGCCATGGCTGCCCCGGCGGGACGCGCTGCGGCGGGATCGCGCGGCTTGTGCAGTCCGGACGTTCCACATTCTACTGCCCGCACAAGCAGCGTTGAGGGAGGCCCGCATGGCCCATGAAATGATCCTGACCGAGACCCACGGCCCGACGGCGCTGATCCGCCTGAACCGGCCGGCGGCGCTGAACGCGCTGTGCGACCAGCTGATGCGCGAGCTGGGCGAGGCGCTGCGCGGCTTCGACGCAGACCCCGCCATCGCCGCCATCGTCATCACCGGCAATGAGAAGGCCTTCGCCGCGGGTGCGGACATCAAGGAGATGCAGGCCCGGACCTGGCCGGCCGTGCATTTCGAGGATTTCATCACCGCCCATTGGGAGGCGGTGCCCACCATCAAGAAGCCCGTGATCGCCGCGGTGGCCGGCTTCGCGCTGGGCGGCGGCTGCGAGCTGGCGATGATGTGCGACACCATCATCGCCGCCGACACCGCGAAATTCGGCCAGCCCGAGATCAACCTCGGCATCATCCCCGGCGCGGGCGGCACGCAGCGGCTGACGCGGGCCATCGGCAAGGCCAAGGCGATGGACATGGTGCTGACCGCGCGGATGATGGACGCCGCCGAGGCCGAGCGCGCGGGCCTCGTCTCGCGCGTGGTGCCGGCCGATCAGCTGATCGCGGAGGCGCTGAAGATGGGCCAGAAGATCGCGAGCCTGTCCGGGCCCTCGGTCGCCATCGCCAAGGAGGCGGTGAACCGCGCCTTCGAGATGCCGCTGGCCGAGGGGCTGCGCTTCGAGCGCAAGCTTTTCTACGCGCTGTTCGCCACCGCCGACCAGAAGGAGGGGATGGCGGCCTTCGCGGAGAAGCGGAAGCCCGCCTTCCAGGGACGCTGACGATCGCGGGTTGACGCTGCCGCGGGGGCGGGGGTATCTCCTCCGCTCCGCGGCGCTTGGCGCCACGGCACGCCGCACGACAGACACCACTATAGAGCGACACACCGCCCGCCCATGGCCAACAATCCCTCCGCGCGCAAGCGCATCCGTCAGACCGCCACCCGCACCCAGCGCAACCGCATGCGCCGCTCCCGCGTGCGCACCTTCCTGCGCAAGGTCGAGGCGGCGATCGAGGGCGCTGACAAGCAGACCGCGGAGGCCGCCTTCCGCGAGGCGCAGCCCGAGCTGCACCGCGCCGTGAGCAAGGGCGTGCTGCACGGCAACACCGTGGATCGCAAGCTCTCGCGCCTGTCGGCGCGCATCAAGGCGCTTTCCACCACCGCCTGAAATCCAGTATTTATCCAGTATCACGGTGAGCCGGTGCATTGAAACATGCACCGGAAATACCCTCTTGTGCCGTGCAATAAGTATGGCGGAAATGATACACCCCCTAAGGTTGTATGGATTTAGGGCGGTTGTATCGCATCATCCAAGTTGCGCAGGCCAGGAGCCGGGCGTTACAGTTCGTCCGTTCAGTTAGTGAACCCGCGGGACGCCCGCTGGGACCAACGACAAGCCAGGACGGCAAGCGGCCCGCGATCCACCGCGCGCGCCCAGGCTGGAGGCTGTGCGGCGCGCTGCCGCCCCAAGGAGGCAAGGGTCTGGGATGGATCACAAGGCCGGCGACCCCCCCACAGCCCATGCCGGGCAGACCGCCACCGCCTGGGCCCGCGTGCGCGCGAGGCTGCGCCAGGATGTCGGCGAGGTGCAGTACCGCACCTGGCTGCGCCAGATGTCGCTGGCCGGCATGGAAGGCGAGGTGGCGGTCGTCACCCTTCCCACACGCTTCCTGCGCGACTGGGTGCGCGAGCATTTCGGAGACCGGCTGCGCATGCTCTGCCAGGCCGAGATTCCGGGGGCCGAGCGCGTCGAACTGCGCTTCACCCGCGAGCCGGCCACCGCCGAGGGCGTGACGGCGCAAGGCATGGCCGAGAGCACGCCCGCGCTGGCCGAGACACTCAGCGCGCGCGCCGCGCCGCCGACCGCGGCCGCCCCGGCCGAGCCGCCGCGCCCCAATGGAAGGGCCGAGGCGCAGAGCGACTGGATGGCGCCGCTCGATCCGCGCTTCACCTTCGACAGCTTCGTGGTCGGCAAGCCCAATGAATTCGCCCATGCCTGCGCGCGCCGCGTCTCGGAACAGCCCGCCCTGCCCGGCTTCAACCCGCTGTTCCTCTATGGCGGGGTGGGGCTGGGCAAGACGCATCTGATGCACAGCATCGCCTGGGCGCTCCGCGCGCGGGAGCCGGCGATGGAAATCGCCTACATGTCGGCCGAGAAGTTCATGTACCGCTTCATCCACGCGCTGCGCAGCCAGAACGTGATGGAGTTCAAGATGCAGCTGCGCGCCGTGCATGTGCTGATGGTGGATGACCTGCAGTTCCTCATCGGCAAGGACAACACGCAGGAGGAATTCTTCCACACCTTCAACGCGTTGATCGACGCGGGCAAGCAGATCGTCATCTCGGCCGACAAGGCGCCCAACGACCTGTCGGGCATCGAGGACCGGCTGCGCACCCGGCTCTCGGGCGGGATCGTGGCCGACCTGCACGCCACCACCTATGAGCTGCGCCTGTCCATCCTGGAGGCCAAGGCCACCCAGGCCGGCGTCGAGGTCCCGCCGCGCGTGCTGGAACTGCTGGCGCGCAAGATCGCCTCCAACGTCCGCGACCTGGAGGGCGCGCTGAACCGCATCATCGCCCATGCCCGGCTGTTCGGCCGGCCGGTGACGCTGGAGACGGTGCAGGACGTGCTGTCCGACATCCTGCGCGCGCATGACAAGCGCCTGACGATCGACGACATCCAGCGCAAGGTGGCCGAGCACTACAACATCCGCCTGACCGAGATGGCCTCGGCCCGGCGCTCGCGCGCGGTGGCGCGGCCGCGCCAGGTGGCGATGTACCTGGCCAAGCAGCTGACCCAGCGCTCCCTGCCCGAGATCGGCAAGCGCTTCGGCAACCGCGACCACACCACGGTGCTGCACGCGGTGAACAAGGTGACGGAGCTGATGCAGCAGGACGCGGGCTTCGCCGAGGATGTGACCCTGCTGCGCAAGATGCTGGAGACCTGAGCATGTCCCTTCCCGCGCTGCTGCTGCTCGGATGCGGCAAGATGGGGGGGGCGATGCTCTCCGGCTGGCTGGAACAGGGGCTTGACCCCGCGACGGTGGTGGTCGAGCCCAATGACGCCGCCGTCGCGGGCTTCGCGGGGCGGGTGCGCCATGTGCGCGCCATCGCGGAGATCCCCGCGGGCTTCGCACCCGCCGCGGCCATACTCGCGACCAAGCCGCAGGAGGCGCCGACCGCCCTTCCCGCCCTTGCCCCCATGGCGGGGCCGGGCAGCGTGTTCCTCTCGATCATGGCGGGCCGGACGGTGGCGGGGATGGCCGCGCTGCTCGGCCCCGCGGCGCGGATCGTGCGCGCCATGCCCAACACGCCGGCCGCGGTGCGCCAGGGCTTCACCGTGAGCTTCGCCGGCCCCGGCGTGGATGCCGCCCAGCGCGACCTGTGCGACCGGCTGCTGTCTGCCATCGGCGAGGCCGCCTGGGTGGATGAGGAGGCGCTGCTCGATCCCGTCACCGCCGTCTCGGGCGGCGGCCCCGCCTACGTCTTCCTGCTGGCCGAGGTGATGGAACAGGCCGCCATCAGCCAGGGCGTGCCGGGTGATCTGGCGCGGCGCATGGCGCGCGCGACCGTGGCGGGCTCAGGAGCGCTGCTGGCGGCCAGCCAAGAGGACGCGGCCACGCTGCGCCGCAACGTCACCAGCCCCAAGGGCACGACGGAGCGCGCCCTGGCCGTGCTGATGCGCGAGGAGGCCTGGCCCGCCCTGATGCGCGAGGCGATCGCGGCGGCCACCGCGCGCTCGCGCGAATTGGCGGGCTGAGGCGCGCGGGGCGTCAGCGCTGGGCGTTCGGCCCGCGCACGCTCCAGAGGATCAGCCAGCGCGCCGGGAAGACCCAGACGATGCCGGCGGTGACGTAATAGATGGTCTGTATCGCCCAGTGGCTCAGCACCACGAAATCCCCCAGGGCCACCACCAGCAGAATATATGCGATAAATCCGACGGTGCCGATCAGGAAGGCAATGAGATGTCGCGACATTGGGGCGTTTGAACCTTTGCTTGACACTTGAAACG
>SKWC01000165.1 GCA_007129145.1 Rubritepida sp. | reverse complement strand
CTCACAGGAGGAAAGGAATACCCATGGCGATCGAAAGTCTGCTTGTCATCCTGCTGGTCGGCGCCATCGCCGGCTGGCTCGCAGGGCTCATCGTGAAGGGGATGGGCTTCGGGCTGCTCGGCAATATGGTGGTGGGTATCCTGGGCGCCTTCGTCGCGGGGCTGATCCTGCCGCAACTCGGCGTCGCCATCGCGACCGGCATGCTCGGCGCGATCATCCACGCCACCATCGGCGCGGTGATCCTGCTGTTCGTGCTGCGGCTGATCAAGCGGGCCTGAAGCGCGCCCCGCCCGCTCAGCGCCGCGCCTCGATGGCGTCCCAGATGGCGCGCTCCAGATGCACGCCGTCGAAGCGCGCCAGCTCCTGCAGCCCGGTGGGCGAGGTGACGTTGATCTCGGTCAGGTAGCCGCCGATCACGTCGATGCCCACGAAGATCATGCCGCGCTTCTTGAGTTCCGGACCGATGCGCGCGCAGATCTCACGCTCGCGCTCGGTCAGGGTCGTGGGCTCCGGCCGGCCGCCCACATGCATGTTGCTGCGCGCCTCGCCCGCGGCGGGCACGCGGTTGATCGCGCCCATCGCCTCGCCATCCACCAGGATCACGCGCTTGTCGCCATGGCGCACGGCGGGCAGGTACTGCTGCACCACCAGCGGCTCGCGCGAGCGTTCGGTGAACATCTCGACCAGGGAGTTCAGGTTGGGATCGTCGGGGCGCAGGTGGAACACGCCCGCGCCGCCATTGCCGAACAGCGGCTTCACGATGATGTCGCCGTGGCGCTCGCGGAAGCGGCGGATCTCGCGGGTGTCGCTGGTCACCAGCGTCTCGGGCATCAGCTCGGGGAAATGGGTGACGAACAGCTTCTCGGGCGCGTTGCGCACCTGGGCGGGGTCGTTCACCACCAGCGTGGCGGGGTGGATGTGCTCCAGGATGTGGGTGGCCGTGATGTAGGCCATGTCGAAGGGCGGGTCCTGGCGCATCAGCACCACATCCGCATCCCGCGCGAGGTCGAGTTCCACCGCCGCGCCGAAGGCGAAGTGGTTGCCCTTCTCGCGCCGCACCGTGACGGGATGCGCGTGCGCGATGACGCGCCCGGCGTGCAGCGACAGGTGGCGCACGTGGTAGTGCCACAGCGCATGGCCGCGCGCCTGCGCCTCCAGCATCAGGGCGAAGGTGCTGTCACCGTCGATGTTGATGCTCTCGATCGGGTCCATCTGGACGGCGACGCGCAGGGCCATGGGCGGGATCCTCGGGTGGAAGGGGCGGTCAGGCGATGAGGCTGCGGCCGGTCATGGCCTCGGGCTGATCGATGCCCAGAAGCTGCAACAAGGTCGGCGCGATGTCGGCCAGCCGCCCCTCGCGCAGCACCGCGCCGGGCGGGCCGCCGGCCAGCAGCACGGGCACCACATGGGTGGTGTGGGCGGTGTGCGGCCCGCCGGTCGCGGGGTCGCGCATCATTTCCGCATTGCCGTGGTCGGCGGTGACCAGCAGCGCACCGCCGACGCTGCGCATCGCGTCCGCCACCTCGCCCAGGCCCTGGTCCGCCGCCTCGCAGGCGCGGATGGCGGCGGAGAGGCTGCCGGTGTGGCCCACCATGTCGGCATTGGCGAAGTTCAGCACGATCAGGTCGTGGTTGCGCGACAGGATCGCCTCCACCGCGCGCCCGGCCAGTTCCTCCGCGCTCATCTCGGGCTGCAGGTCATAGGTCGCGACCTGGGGCGAGGGCACCATGATGCGCGATTCATCGGGGAATTCGCGCTCCTCGCCGCCGTTCAGGAAATAGGTGACGTGCGGGTATTTCTCGGTCTCGGCCATGCGAAGCTGGGTCAGACCCGCGCGGCTCACCACCTCGCCCAGCACATCGCGCAGCGCCTCAGGCGGGAAGAGCGTCGCCATCAGCGGGTTCAGCGCCGAGGAATATTCCGTCATGCCGAGTGCCGCGGCGAAGCGCGGGCTGCGCGGGCGGGCGAAGCCGTCGAAGCCCGGATCCAGCAGCGCGGCCAGGATCTGCCGAACCCGGTCGGCGCGGAAGTTGAAGCAGAGCACGCCATCGCCATCGCCCATCGGGACATGGCCGGGCAGGATGGCCGCGGGCAGGAATTCGTCATGCTTGTCGGCGGCGTAGCAGGCAGCGACGGCGGCGGCGGGGTCATCCGCGGGCGCGCCCTCGGCCAGCACCATGGCGCGCCAGGCCTTCTCCACCCGATCCCAGCGCCGGTCGCGGTCCATGGCGAAGTAGCGCCCCGTGAGCGTGGCCAGGCGCACACCGGGCAACTCCGCGATGCCCGCCTGCAGCGCCGCCAGGCAATCGCCCGCCACGCGCGGCGCAGTGTCGCGCCCATCGGTCCAGGCATGGATGGCGACCGGCACGCCGGCCTCCGACAGCGCCCTGGCCAGGGCGACGGCATGGCGCTGGTGCGAATGCACCCCGCCGGCCGAGAGCAGGCCCATCAGATGCGCGGTGCCGCCGCTCTCCTTCATGCGGGAGATGAAATCCCGCAGCGGCGCCATGGAGGCCATGCTGCCCTCCGCGACGGCGGCGTCAATGCGTGGCAGGTCCTGCATGACCACACGGCCAGCGCCGATGTTCAGGTGCCCGACCTCGCTGTTGCCCATCTGCCCCTCGGGCAGGCCGACATCGAGGCCGGAGGTGCGCAGGAAGTTGCGCGGCCCCTCGGCCCAGAGCGCGTCGAAATTGGGCGTGCGCGCCAACGCCACCGCATTGTCCTGCGCCTCCAGGCGATGGCCCCAGCCATCGAGGATCACGAGCATCACCGGCTTGACCATCGGGCCCTCCTTCGCCGCGCAGGCTTATTCCGGATAGGACGGCATGTCAGCAGGCGCTATCGCTCGGGCGGGGACGCCGCCTGGGTTTCGCGCAGCGCCGCCACCTCACGGCGCAGGGCGCGGATTTCGTCCAGCAGGGCGTGGCTGGTCTCCTCCATTTCCCGCTGCCGCGCCTCGGCCTCGATGGTTTCGGGCAGTTCCGCGTCGCGCTGCTTCCTGAGCGTCTGGATGCTGTCCACGATGACGCCGATGAACAGGTTCAGCATCACGAAGGTGGCGATCAGGATGAAGGGGACGAAGAACATCCATGCGTAGGGCATCTGCGGCAGGATCGGCCGCACATTGGCCTCGGACCAGGATTCGAGTGTCATCATCTGGAACAGCGTGTAGAGGCTGAGGCCCATGCTGCCGAAGCGGTCGGGCGAGACTTCCGCGAACAATTTGGTCGCCATCACCGCGGAGACATAGAAGATCAGGCCCATCAGCATCACGATGGAGCCCATCCCCGGCAGAGCGTGCAGCATGGCCTCGACCACGAGGCGCATGCTGGGCACCACGGAAATCAGGCGCAGCACGCGCAGGATGCGCAGCGCGCGCAACACCGACAGCGGGCCGGTGGCCGGGATCCAGGCGATGGTGACGATCAGGAAGTCAAATATGCCCCAGGGATCGCGGAAGAAGCGGCCGCGGAAGGCAAAAATACGAAGCGCCACTTCAATGGTGAACAGCACCAGCACGATGCGGTCCACCACATGGAGCAGACCGCCGATCTGCGCGGTGATGGAGGCGCTGGTCTCGAGGCCGAGGGTGATCGCGTTGAACAGGATCAGCCCGATGACGCAGTTCTGGAACAGCGGCGTCATCACCAGCCGCGCCACGCGCGCGCGCAGATCGTCGCCGCGATCGGCGGCGGTCAAGACTTCCTGCATTCCCCGTGAGTCCCCGGCTTCGCTGCGCGCATGGAATGGGCGCGCGCGGGCGCCGGATCAAGGGGGCGTCAGAAAGGCAGCGCCGGATAGCCGAACAATGTCGGATGCAGCAGCAGCAGCGCGAGCCAGGCGCCCGCCCCCACGCCCCAGACCCAGACGGGGATCTCGGCCAGGACCAGCCGGTTGCGCCCGGCCAGGATGGCCTTGAAGGGGATGATGGAGGTGCCGGGCGCCAGCCGGCCCCACATCTCGGGGTCGCGCGCGGCGATCTTGCGGTCGATGGAGGGCATGCCCACCAGCGCGGTCACCAGCAAGGCGCCGAAGAAGAACACGCCGGCCAGCGTCCCCTTCCCCGCCAGGTGGATGGCGGCCCAGAGCGCGAAGGACCACAGCATGGGGTGGCGGGTGATGCGCTGGATGCCCAGGGGCTCCGCGCCGCGCAGCTTGCCACCCATCGCGGTCGGGTTGGGCGTGGCCACCGAGGCCACGAACAGGATGAAGGCCGGCAGCATGGCCAGCACCAGCAGCCAGCGCAGCCAGACGGGCGCGACCCAGAGCTCGACATAGGGGGCGGCGGTCCAGGCCTGCACCAGCAGCACGATCGCCACCACCGAGAGCAGCGAATAGCCGATGGTGAAGGGCAGTTCGCCGGTGCGCGCCACGATGCGCGCCCGCGCCACCGTGCCGGCGATGCCCACATGCACCCCCACCCAGAGGAGCGCGGCCAGGATCAGCAGGGT
>SKWC01000021.1 GCA_007129145.1 Rubritepida sp. | reverse complement strand
TGGCGGGCTGGGTGGGCAGGTCGGCCGCCCTGGCAGAGCCCATGACGGAGTTCATCGGCCGCCATGCCCTGGCTGGCGCCCGCGTCCACGCTGATGACACGCCCATCCGATCAACCGCATCGGTGAACTCGCGCCATGGAACCTGAAGCCCGACGCCGCCTGAGCCGCGTCAAGGCACGGATGCCGTAGTCGTCAGCTTACGCTTACGGAGATTGAGCAGCGCCGGGTGCAGGAGCGGGCGCAGGTCAGCGACGCCAGGAGCGTGAGGGAGGTCAGGGCGGTGGCGCAGGAATGCCGCGGCTGAACTGTCGCGGCCCTCGCATCACCGAGGCTGCCTTGCGGCAAAGGGCGCCGTCAGGCTCGGCGATAAGGCCTCACTGAATGCCGCCCTCTTCCTGGCCGCGCCACGCCCTCGACGCGACCAGCCAGAGAAGGCTCGCCACGAACATGATGGCGAAGCCCAGGTGCAACGCCTGCGGCGTCGTCAGCGTCAGGCCGAAGCCCGTGGCGAGCGGCCCGGCCGCGGCGCCGATGTCGCGCCAGGTCTGATTCCGCGCAAGCGGCTGCAGCACGGCCTTCGGGGCGAACAGCACCACGGCGGCAGGAAACAGCGTGCCGAGCGCTCCACGCGCGAGCACGATCGCCAGCGCGCCTGTGTAGAGCCAACCCGACCCGACCCCTGCGAAGCCGGCGACCAGCAGGATCGCTGCGCAAAGGAATGGGCGGCGCACGCCCCACCGGTCGGCGATCAGCCCCGAGGCCGGCGCGGCCACCATTTCAGCAAGCCGACGGCCGGCGATGATCAACCCCGCCGACAGCATCGCCCCCGCTATCGTCATGTCGCCGGCCAACATGATCGTCAGCGTCATGATGAAGAGGCCATCGACCCCGAACCCCATCCAGAAGATCAGGATGTCGAGGCGGTCGGGGCGCGGCAGGGCAAAGATGCGCCAGTCCATCCGCACCGGCTCCCGCCTCGACTCGCGGACGGGGAGTGGAGGCAGGAGAGCGGCGAAGATGATGCTCATGCTGCTTGCCAAGGCCAGATAGACGAACACCTCCTGCGGGCCGACGAGACCCGCGAGCCAAGCCCCGCCGGTCAGGGCCAGCATGGGTCCCACCTGCTCGACCGAGCGGGTGACACCCACTCGCGTCCCTGTCCGGCCCCGGTCGCTCGCCGCATAGCCCAGCGTCGCCAGCAGCATGGCGGCGTAGGACAGGCCCCACAGCAGTCGCGCGGCGAGCAGCGGTGCCCAGCCTTGTGTCAGGCCGTACATCGCCGTGGAGACGACCGCGCTGACCGTGGCCGTAAGGCACAGATTCTTCATTCCGATACGCTCGCCCAGCGCGGCGATGGCCCCATATGTGAAGATCCGCACGATCCGGTTGGCCGCCAGCAGGACGCCCACCCAGAAGAGGCCGATGCCGAACGCATCGGCGTTGAGCGGCAGCACGACATAGAGCAGGGAATCGCCCAGCAGCGCGAGGGACAGCGCCCAGGACGACAGCCAGAGATCGCGCCACCCCGTGTCGTGCGCGTCGGGCGGCCGTGCGTTCAAATACTGTGCCCTTGCCGGGACCTGTCGGTCATGGCGGCGGGATACCTCACAGGCAAGCCTTCCTGGACTGTCCTGGGCGGGCCCCGGGGCCGCCCTTGCGCAAAGTCTGCGGTGCTCCCGGTGACCGCGTCCAGCCCCCCGCCGCCGGGACGCGGCCAGGATGGGCGGCGTCTCGGTCCGCCAGAGCAAAATCCCCTCATTCCGGCTCATGGCCTGTGGCGGTGAAGTAGTTTGCGCACTTGGTGGGAGAGAAAGCGTGCAGGGCGTCGCGGATGGCGTCCCACAATGCGTCGATGGTGCTCGCGGCGGCGCGGCGCAGCAGGGCCTTGAGTTTTGCGAAGGCGTTCTCGATCGGATTGAAGTCTGGCGAGTAGGGCGGCAGGTAGAGCAAGCGCGCACCGGTTCGCTCGATAGCGGCCCGCACCGCGACGGGCTTGTGGGCCGGCAGGTTGTCCATCACCACGATGTCGCCGGGGGCGAGCGTGGGCACCAGCACCTGCTCGACATAGGCGAGGAAGGCCGCGCCGTTCATCGCGCCGTCGAGCACCATCGGCGCGGTCATGCCCGACAGCCTGAGCGCGCCGGTGAAGGTCGTGGTCTTCCAGTGCCCGTGCGGCACCGGCGCGCGGCAGCGTTCGCCGCGCGGCGCCCGGCCCCGCAGGCGCGCCATCTTGGTCGAGGCGCCGTTCAAGGCAGTGCCTTGAACCGTCGATGAAGACCAGGCGTTCGGGATCAAGCTCGGGCTGCTGCGCGAACCAGGCTTCGCGCCGGGCGGCGACGTCGGGCCGCGCCTGCTCGCTGGCGTGCGCGGTTTTTTTTGAAGGTGAGGTCCCGCCGATCGAGGAAGCGCCAGATCGTGCTCGGTGCGAACCGCTAGCCGTGCTCGCGCTCCAGCAGCTCGGCGAGCTCGACCAGCGTGATGTCCACCTGCCGATCGACCGCGGCCAGGATCACCGCGCCGCACGCCTCGATCCGCGCCGAGTGCCGGTCGCCGCCGCGCGGCTTGGCCGCTGTCGCACCTGCCTCGCGCCACGCGCGCAGCCAGCGCACCGCCGTCGCCACCCCAATCCCGAAGCGCTGCGCCACAGCGTGGCGCGACAGGCCACCCTCCACCGCCGCAATCACCCGAACCCGCAGATCCTCAGACAAGATCTTCGCCATCGCTGCTGGCCCCCGCCCAGCAGACAATGATGCGGTGGACGGCCCCCACTGCCCGGCATCGAGGTGCCAAGGTGCGTGCTTGTCAGAGGCAACGCATCGAGAGGGGGCCGCCCGTATGGACGCTATCACCATTGGCTTGGACATCGCCAAGTCGAGCTTCCAGTTGCACGGGGTGAATGCCGCGGGCGCGGTGGTGCTGCGGCGCAAGCTGCCGCGTTCGCGTGTGCTGGAGTTCTTCCGTGGCCTGGCACCGGCGGTGGTGGGCATTGAAGCCTGCGGCGCCTCGCAGCACTGGGCGCGGGAGATTGCGGCCCTTGGGCACCGGGTGCGGCTGCTGTCGGCCCGCGCCGTGAAGGCCTACCTGCCGCGCCAGAAGAACGACGCGGCTGACGCGGCGGCGATCTGCGAGGCGGCGGGTCGGCCGCAGCTGCGCGACGTGCCGGTGAAGACGCCCGCGCAGCAGGCGGGGCTGTCGGTGCTGCGGGTACGGGAGCTGCTGGTCAAGCAGCGGACCATGCTGGTGAACGCCCTGCGCGGCCACTTGGCGGAGTTCGGGCTGGTGGCGCCACGCGGGCGAGAGGGGGTTTCGGCGCTGAGTGAGCTGGCCCTGGACCCTGCGGTGCCGGCCTTGGCGCAGGCGGCCTGCGCGGCGCTGGTGGCGCAGATCGAGGCCTTGGAGGGTCAGATCCTGTCGCTGGAGGCGCAATTGCGGCGCCGCCACGCCGAGGACCCGCTGAGCCAGCGGCTGGCGGAGATCCCGGGCATCGGGCTGCTGGGAGCGACGGCGCTGGCGGTGGGGACCGATCCGGGTCGGTTCCGATCCGGGCGGGACTACGCGGCCTCGCTTGGGCTGGTGCCGCGGCAGAACTCGACGGGCGGGGTGGAGCGGCTGGGCTCGATCAGCAAGATGGGCGACGGGCGTGCGCGGTCGCTGCTGGCCGTGGGGGCGTCGGCGCTGCTGAAGCGGCTGCGGCCGCGGCAGGGCACGCCGCCTGCGGCGCTGGCCGGCTCGGCGCTGGGGTCATGGGCGCTGCGGCTGCTGGAGCGCAAGCCCTGGCGGGTGGCGATGGTGGCGCTGGCGAACAAGCTGGCGCGGGTGGCCTGGGCGGTGCTGACGCGTGGTGCGGGCTATTGCGCGGAGGGCGGGCCGGTGCGCGCGGCGGCCTGAGGGGCCTGGCGAGAAGCAGAGGAAACAAGGAGGTTCGGGCGGCGCCGAAGGGGTGTGCTGCAGGCAAAGGGGATCGCGTCACGCGGTCGGGGCATTCCGTCTGATTCACAGCGCCATGAGCGCGCGACAGTGATCAGGAACCCGGCCCGCGCATCGCAGCAAGGCCCGCGGGCATACGTCTCGCACCAACAGGCCGGACACATGAACGCAGCCCGATCCAACCAGGCCTGATCAGCACCGCACTTCGCGCTTGCACGAAGGGGGCCGTCCACACATGAATCAGATCATCTCCGCGTCGGGGAAGCACTTGCGCGAATCAGTTTGAGAAGAACGTGCGCTAGAGGCCACGGTGATCGGGGCGCTGCGCGAGGGGCTGATGGACCCTGGGGTGTTTGGTGTCTTCGTGGATGCGTTCACGGAGGAGTGGAACCACCTCGCGGCCGAGCAGCCGGGACACCAGGCGCAGCGGCGTGGGGAGCTCGAGCGGGTGGAGCGCCAGCTGGACAAGCTGGTGGATGCGCTGGCGGACGGCGCGCCGGTGTCGGCGGTCAAGGACCGCATGGTGGCG
>SKWC01000027.1 GCA_007129145.1 Rubritepida sp. | reverse complement strand
TCGGCGGTCGCCGCACGCGGATCGCCGCGCACGCCGGTGCGGGGGGCACGCTCGGCAAAGGAATAGAAGCGCGAATAGCCCGCCGGCGCCTGCACCCCGGCGTCATTGCCGCTGGCCGCCTCCTCGATCCGGTCGCGCCGCACCTGTTTCTCATCAAGCGCCAGCCACAGCGCCGTTTCCCCCTCGCAGGCGTGCATGATGCGCGGCTGCGTGGTCAGGATCTGCGCGATCTCCGCCGGCGCGGCGTGGGACCAGGTGGTCGCCACCACCGGCACGCCGAACTCATGCGCCAGCTCCCGCGCCGAGACCGCCAGCGGCTCCACATTGCCGCCATGGCCGTTCAGCAGGAACAGCCGCGAGAAGCCCTGCGCCAGCAGGCTGCGCAGGATGCACCGCAGCACCCCGTGGAAGGTGGCATAGTCCAGGCTGATCGTCCCGCCGAAGGGCAGGTGGTGCTCGGACAGCCCTGTCCACATCGGCGGCAGCACCACGGCGGGGATGTCCTGCGCCTGCTCGGCCGCCGCCACCGCCACCGCATGCGCGATGTAGCTGTCCGTCCAGACCGGCAGATGCGGCCCGTGCTGCTCCAGGCTGCCCACCGGCAGCACCGGCAGCGCGCCCCGTTCGGCCAGCGCCTTCAGCTCCGGCCCGGTCAGCTTCTCCCAACGCACCTCCATCGCAGCCTCTCCCTCTTGCGGATGCCCGTCACGCTGGCATGTCCAGCGCCGATGATCGAGGTGGTCTGGTTCAAGCGGGATCTGCGCGTCGAGGACCATGCGGCCCTCTCGGCCGCGCGCGCCCCTGTCCTGTGCCTCTACGTGGTCGAGCCCGGCTATTGGCGCGGCGAGGACACGAGCCCCCGGCAATGGCGCTTCACCCGCGCCGCGCTGGCGGACCTCCGCACCGCCCTGGCCCGGATCGGCCTGCCTCTCGTGCTCCGCACCGGCGATGCCGTGGCCGTGCTGGCCGACCTCCACGCCCGCCACGGCATCCGCGCCCTGCACAGCCACCAGGAGACGAGCAACCTCTGGACCTACGCCCGCGACCGCGCGGTGGCGCGCTTCTGCCGCGCCCATGCCATCCCCTGGGCCGAGCACCGGCAGTCCGGCGTGTTCCGCGCCCTGGCCTCGCGCGATCGCTGGGCCGCGCGCTTCGCCGCGCAGATGGCAGGACCCATCCTGCCCGCCCCACGCGGCCTGGTTCCCGCGGATGAGCCGGAAGGCGCAATTCCCGACCAGCCCCGGGCCTGGAACCCCGATGACGGGCTGCTGCGCCCGCAGCCAGCCGGCCGCGCCGCCGCCCTCGGGCTGCTGGAAAGCTTCCTGTCCGGCCGCGGCGCGGATTACCGGCGCGGCATGTCCTCGCCGCTCACGGCCGCGCGCGCCTGCTCGCGCCTCTCGCCGCACCTGGCCCTCGGCAGCATCTCGATGCGCGAAGCCCTGCAGCGCGTCCAGGCGGCGCAGCGCGACATCGCCGCCATGGACCCGCGGGCGCGCCCGATCCCGCTCGGCGCCGCGCAATCCCTGGCCTCGCGCCTGCACTGGCACTGCCATTTCATCCAGAAGCTGGAATCCGAGCCCGAACTCGAAACCCGCGCCGCCCACCCCGCGGCCGAAGCGGCGCGCCGCCCCACCGCCCCCGACGACCCAGCCCTGCGCGCCTGGGCCGAGGGGCGCAGCGGCCTGCCCTTCCTCGACGCCTGCATGCGCAGCCTGGTCGCCACGGGCTGGCTGAACTTCCGCATGCGCGCGATGGTGCAGGCGGTGGCCAGCTACCACCTCGCGCTCGACTGGCGCGCCTCGGGCCTCGTGCTCGCGCGGCTGTTCACCGACTACGAGCCCGGCATCCACTGGCCCCAGGTGCAGATGCAGTCGGGCGCGACCGGCATCAACACGCCGCGCATCTACAATCCGGTGAAGCAGGGGCTGGACCAGGACCCCGAGGGCGCCTTCATCGCGCGCTGGATCCCCGAACTCGCGCATCTGCCGCCCGCCCTGCGCCACATGCCCTGGCGCGGCGATGGCGCGCGTGGCTATCCGCCGCCAATGCTGGATGTGGCGGCCGCCATGCGCGCCGCCCGCGAAAGGCTGTCAGCCATCCGCCGCAGCGCCGGCTTCGCCGAGGCCGCCGCGCGCGTCTATGACCGCCACGGCAGCCGCCAGCGCCGCCACGGCCAGGACGACCCGATGGGCGATCGTGCGCGGGCGGCGCAGCGCGCAGCCCGCGACCGCCGCCAGCTCAGCCTTGACCTGTAGCCCTCAGCGCCCGGCCGACTGCACGCGCAATTCGCGTGCCCGCGCCAGGACGCGATCCTCCATCTCGGTGTTCAGCCGCTGCGCTGTGGGCACGTCCACCCACTGCCCCCCCTGCTGCACCTGGCGGAACAACTGCACCCGGACACCGTCCGACCGCAGCTGGCGGCCCAGCACATAGGCGTTCGCCTTGAAGCGCTCACCCGGCGCATCGGCCGGGGTGAACCAATCCGTGATGATGACCCCGCCGAAGGGGTCGGCGCTGACCAGTGGCATGAAGCCCAGCGTGTCCAGCGTGGCGCGCCACAGGAAGGCGTTCACCCCCAGCCCCGGCCCCGCGCCGCCATCGTCGCGCTGGGAGCGCGAGCCGAACAGCACCAGGCCATCCGTGCCGAACAGCCGGCCGCGGACCTCGTTCTGCTCGGGGTTGAGGTTGTATTCATCAGCGCCGGGTGTGCGCACCTGCTGCCCGCAGGCCGCCAGCATCCCCGTGATCGCCAGCGCACCGCCCAGAGTCACAAAGCGCCGCATTGCCTGTTTCCCACCGAAGTCCATGGCCTCTCTCTTACCGGGCCTGTGCCGAGCGGGAAAGAGCAAGGGCCGAAAGAGGAAGGGGCGGCAGGTTTCCCCGCCGCCCCCAGTCACACTTCCCGAAGGAACCAGCCTCAGAAGGAGAGGCGGGTGCCGACGATGAAGGAGTTGATGTTCCGGCGACCGTTGAGCGCGGCCGGCAGGAAGGGCTGGTTGCGGGTCGTGCTGTAGTGGTACAGCGCGAACGCCGACAGGCCCGGGGCGATGGCGTAGGTGCCGCCCACCTGCAGGGTCTCCATGCGGAAGTTGCGGCCGTTGCGGACCACACCCTGGTTGTTGGCCACGCCCTGGTCGCGGAAGTCCTGGTAGGACTGGCCGTAGGCGATGCCCACGCCGAACGGCGCGAAGCTATAGCCGGCGCCGATGATCCACTGCTGCGACTGGTTGTTGCCACGCGGCAGGTGCATCACGGCGTTGGCCGGGCGGCCCACGTCACGGCCACGGTAGTTGCCGAAGCTGTACTCGCCGCCCAGGCGGAAGCCGGCGTAGCTGACGTTCAGGCCGAAGGTGTAGCCATCGGGGTTGCGAACGCCGGTCGCGCCGGTCGGACGCGAAGCGTGCACCATGCCGAAGCCTGCCGCCACGCCCACGCCGCCGAAGTTGCCGCGGTAACGCAGCGCCAGCTGGATCTGGTTGCGGTTGAAGCCGGCCACGCTGCGGGCCGGGCCGCTGTAGCTGCGCTCTGCGCCGGTTGGGCTGAAGGAGAAGCCCAGGTCGAAGCCGGCGAACTGCGGCGACAGGTAGGTGAACTTCGTCGAGTCATTGGCATGCGAGATGCCGCGGAACATGTCGCGCAGCTGGCTGCTGGCAGCATTGCCCGGGAAGTCGGCGCGCAGCGCGTAGAAGGTCGTCGCGGTGTTGAAGCCGAAGGGCAGGGGCGCGCGAACCTGCATCAGCGTGGCCGCGCCGCGCAGGTCACCGAGGTGCACGGTGCCGAGCGTGGGCGAGGCCAGCGTGATGTAGACCTGGTCGGACGTCACGTTCGCGGTGGTCGGCTCAAGCACGATGGTGGCGCTGTAGGCCAGGCCCGTCGCGGTCTTGCCGCCGCCACGCACGGTGATGCGCGAGTCAGTCCGCATGTCGTACTGCTGCTGGCGGCGGGTGTTGCCGTCGATGCCGATCGCCTGCCGGTCCAGACGGTCGTCAATGTAGGCAAAATCGAACTGGACCCAGCCGCTGATGCGGACGGTCGGGGCTTCCTGCGCCTGAACGGCCGGGGCCGCCAGCAGGGCGGCGCCGATCACGGCGGTGGTGCCAAGCAGAAGCTTGCGCATGTTCATCCTCCTTGATGCCGGGTTTCCCCGGCGGTTCACTGGCTTGCCCGCCGCCGCCGCCCCCCCACGGAGCCATGCGCCCGGAACCGGTCTCGCCTGCGCCCAGACTATTGTTCCAAGCGCGCGGTCAAGACAATCGGCCATGAGCCGCGGGCGCGACTTCCGTGAGACACTGTGGCGCAAACACCACAGCCTATCTGGCCAGCCCCCCGATCGCCGCGAAACCCAGGCAATGCCGCGCCGGCAGCCGCCGCGCCCGCCGCGAATCCATGCCGCCCAGCGCCAGCACCGGCCGCCCGGCCCGCGCCGCCAGCGCCAGGAAGCGCCACAGCCCCAGCACCGGCGC
>SKWC01000279.1 GCA_007129145.1 Rubritepida sp. | reverse complement strand
CCGTGCCCGTGCCCACCATCGGCATCGGCGCCTCCGCCGCCTGCGACGGGCAGATCCTGGTGACGGAGGATGTGCTGGGCCTGTTCAGCGACTTCCGCCCGCGCTTCGTCAAACGCTATGCCGAGCTTGGCGAGGCGATCACCCCCGCCGTGGAGGCCTATGCGGCCGAGGTGCGCGCCCGCAGCTTCCCCGGGCCGGAGCACGCCTTCGCGCCCCGGCCCAAGGGGTAGCGGCCCGCCTCAGAAGGGGCGGCTGCCCTGGATCTGCGTGCGGTGCATCAGCCGCCGCAGGCTGGCGTCGAAGGGGTCGCGGCGGTGCAGCACGCAGCGGTTGTCCCAGATCAGCACGTCCTGCGGCTGCCACTTCTGCGTCCAGACGAATTCCGGCCGCACCGCGAAGGCCCAGAGCTCGTCCAGCAGCGCGTCGCTCTCGGCCGGGGTCATGCCCATGATGTGGGCGTTGCGGCGGCGGCCGAGGAACAGGCTCTTGCGGCCCGTCTCGGGGTGGGTGCGGATCAGCGGGTGCAGCGCGCCGGGGCGTTCCTCGGGGTCGTATTCCTCCTTGTAGCCGGCGCGCAGGAAGCCCGCGCTGTTGCGCGTCGCGTCATGCTTGCAGCGGAGGTTGGCGATCCGCGCCTGCATGGCCTCGGGCAGGGCGGCGAGTGCGGCCTCCATGTCGGCGAACCAGGTGTCGCCATGGCCCACCGGCACCTCGATGCCATAGAGCACCGAGGCATCGGGCGGGACCTCGTTGTAGGACATGTCGGTGTGCCACTCGGCCTCGCCGGCGCCGAGGCCGCCGATGGGCCGGCCGTCCACGATGATGTTCGAGATGACCGTGACTTCGGGGCGCTTGGGCTGGAAGGGGCTGCCGTGCTGGGTGATCGGCGCCTTGTCCAGCGGGCCGAAGCGGCGGCTGAAATCGGCCAGGGCGTCGTCGTCCACGGCCTGGCCGCGCAGGCGCAGCACCTTGTGATTGAGCCAGGCCTCCTTGATGCGGGCGAAGCTGGCGTCGTCCAGGCGCTGCAGATCCACGCCCCGGATGTCGGCGCCGAGCGGCGCGTCGAAGGGGATGACCTCGATGGTGGCTTCGGCGGTGGCGGACATGGCGCTTCCTCCTGCGCGGTTGCTTGCGCGAAGCGTTGCCCATCCCCAGGCTGGGCGCAACAGCCCACCGCAGGCCGGATGATCCGCCTGCGCAACGCTCCTGCGCTGGCGGCGCGCCGCACCCCAACCTATATGACGGGAAGGAGAAAGCCCGCCGCATGGCCCGTATCGAGATTGACCACCGCCAGCCGGAGGAAGCGCGCCAGGAGGAGCCCCGCCGGGGCGCCGAGCGCCACCCGGAGAAGGCCCGCCGCCCCGACAACCCCATCCAGCGCAAGCCCGCCTGGATCCGGGTGAAGGCGCCCACGCATCCCGTCTACAACGAGACGCGCGCCCTGATGCGCGAGAACAAGCTGGTCACGGTCTGCGAGGAGGCGGCCTGCCCGAACATCGGCGAGTGCTGGTCGCAGCGCCACGCCACCATGATGATCATGGGCGAGATCTGCACCCGCGCCTGCGCCTTCTGCAATGTCGCCACCGGCATGCCCAAGGCGCTGGATGCCGACGAACCCCGGCGCGTGGGCGATGCGGTGGCGAAGCTCGGCCTGCGGCATGTCGTGATCACCAGCGTGGACCGCGACGACCTGGATGACGGCGGGGCGGCGCATTTCGCCGCCACCATCCGCGGCATCCGCGAGGCCGCGCCTGGCACGACCATCGAGATCCTCACGCCCGACTTCCTGCGCAAGCCCGGCGCGCTGGAGGTCGTGGTCGAAGCCCGGCCCGATGTGTTCAATCACAATCTGGAAACCGTGCCGCGGCTGTATCCCACCATCCGGCCCGGCGCGCGCTACTATCATTCGCTGCGTCTGCTGGACCAGGTGAAGCGCCTCGCGCCAGAAATCTTCACGAAATCCGGGCTGATGGTGGGCCTGGGCGAGGAGCGCATCGAGGTGCAGCAGGTGATGGACGATCTGCGCAGCGCGGAGGTGGATTTCCTGACCATCGGCCAGTACCTCCAGCCGACGGTGAAGCACGCCGCCGTGGCCCGCTTCGTCGAGCCCGCGGAATTCGACGACTACGCCCGCCTCGCACGGTCGCGCGGGTTCCTGCTGGTGTCGGCCACCCCGCTGACCCGTTCCTCCTATCACGCCGACCGGGACTTTGCCGCGCTCAAGGCGGCCCGGCTGCGGAGCCTTGCCGCCTGATGCCAACCCATGCCGAGAGGCGCATCCTGCGCCACCGCCCCGAGGACATATTCCAGATCGTGGCGGATGTGCACCGCTACCCGGAATTCCTGCCCTGGTGCGTGGGTGCCCAGGTGCTGGCGCGTGACGAGGTGAAGCTGGTCGCGGATTTGACCATCGGCTTCAAGATGTTCCGCGAGACCTTCCGCAGCGATGTGGTGCTGCAGCGCCCGGGACTCGTGCAGGTGCGCTACCTGGACGGGCCCTTCCGCTACCTGAACAACACCTGGAAGCTGAACCCGGTGCCGCAGGGCACGGAGGTGGATTTCTTCGTGGATTTCGAGTTCCGCTCCCGCCTGCTGCAGGCGGTGATCGGCACCGTCTTCAACGAGGCGACACGGCTGATGGTGCGCGCCTTCGAGCGCCGGGCCATGCACATCTACGGCCGCAACTCGGCGGTGGCGCCGCAGCCTGGGGCGGTGCCTTCGCCGCAGGGATAAGGGGGCGATTGAGATGCTCCGGGAAGCCGCCTAGCTTTCCTTAATGGTCCACGCCCCGCCCCGCGCGCCCGCCGGCGCCCCGCCCGTCCGCATCAACCTCTATTCCGACACCCAGACCCGCCCCACACCGGCCATGAAGGCCGCGATGATGGAGGCCGCCGTGGGCGATGAGCAGCACGGCGACGACCCCACCGTGCATGAATTGTGCGACCGCATGGCCGCGCTGATGGGCAAGGAGGCCGCGGTCTTCCTGCCGTCGGGCACCATGTGCAACGTCATCGCCATCCTGACCCATTGCGGCAAGGGCGATGAGGTGCTGGCGCATGAGACCAGCCACATCCTGCACAGCGAGGGCGGCACCCATGCCGCGCTGACCGGCGTGCAGATCATGCCGCTGCGCGGCCCGCGCGGCATGTTCTCGGTGGATGAACTGCGCGCCGGCATCCGCCAGCGCAGCCGCTACGCGCCCCCGCAGCGCCTGCTGGAGGTCGAGCAGACCGCCAACATCGGCGGCGGCGCCGTCTGGCCGCTGGCCACGCTGAACGAACTGGTGGCGGTGGCGCGCGAGCAGGGCTGGGCCACCCATATGGACGGCGCGCGGCTGATGAACGCCTGTGTCGCCAGCGCCATCGGCCCGGCCGAGATGACGGCGGGCTTCGATTCCGTCTGGCTCGACTTCACCAAGGGGCTGGGCGCGCCGCTTGGGGCGGTGCTGTGCGGCAGCGCGGAATTCATCGGCCAGGCCTGGCGCTGGAAGCAGCGGCTGGGCGGCTCGATGCGCCAGGCCGGCATCTGCGCCGCCGCCTGCCTCTATTCGCTCGACCACCATGTCGAGCGGCTGGCCGAAGACCACGCCAATGCCAGAGCCCTCGCGCGGGGGCTGGCGCAGATCGAGGGCGTGGTGGTGGAGGAGCCCGATACCAACCTCGTCTTCTTCGACATCGCCGGCACGGGCGTGGCGGCCGAGGCGCTGCAATCGCGCCTTCTGGAACGCGGCGTGGCGGTCAGCCTGCTGGGCGGGCGGGTGCGCGCCTGCACCCATCTGGACGTTACGGCCGCGATGATCCCCGAGGCGGTGGCGGCGGTGCGTGAGGCGCTCGCGGCCTGAGGCGCGCGGCCGCGCCGCCGACACCCGGGGGCGCGAGGCCGAATCCCGCGCCCGCGCGGCGCTGGAGGCCGAGGGCTGGGCCATCCTGGGCAGCCGCATCCGCACCCCGGCGGGCGAGCTTGATCTCGTGGCGGAGCGCGACGGGCTGCTCGCCTTCATCGAGGTGAAGGCGCGCGAAAGCCTCGCGGGGGCGGCCATGGCCCTGTCGCCGCGCCAGCGCGCCCGGCTTCTGGCCGCCGCCGAGGCCTGGATGGCGCAGAACCCGAGCCATGGCGCGGCGGGCGTGCGCTTCGACGTTCTGCTGGTGGCGCGCGACGGCGCGGCGCGGCGCATCGCCGACGCCTTCCGCCAGGGCGATTGACGCGCGGCGCGCTTCGCCCTCCCCTCGCGCATCAAGGAGGAAGCACAGCATGCGCATCTGGGCCGTCGTCGAGAACGGAAAGCCCCTGCAGCCGATGGACCTGCCCACCCCCGAGCCCGAGGGCGACGAGGTGCTGCTGGAGGTGACCCACGCCGGGGTCTGCCACAGCGACCTGCACATCTGGGAGGGCGAGTACGACATGGGCGAGCGCGGCAAGCTGCGCATGACCGACCGCGGGGTCAGCCTGCCGCTCGCCATGGG
>SKWC01000130.1 GCA_007129145.1 Rubritepida sp. | reverse complement strand
GCCGCTCCAGGAAGCCGTCGAAGCAGGCTTTCCAGGCGGCGGCGTGGGCCTCGGCGGTGTCCGTCACCACGCCGTCCATGTCGAACAGGGCGGCGCGGAAGGGATGGCCGGGCAGCATGGCGCCGCCCGCCATCAGATGACGTGCTCCGCCTCCACCCGGCGGCAGTCCATCTCGAAGTCGAGACCCACCACGGGCGGGCGGCAATGCTGCCAGGTGACGCCATGCCGGGCGGCGCCGCGCGGCACCATCTCCTCGGCCAGCCAGGGATGCACGTCGAACACGCTGTAGAGCTGCGTGCCCGTCACATCGGCCCAGCGCCCGCCCAGCGCGCCCATGCGGCGCTCCATCTCGCCCAGCACCCAGCGCACCTTGGCGCGCAGCCCCGCGGGCGAGGTGTCGTCCAGCGCGACGATGTGGTCGCGGTAGTTGGCGTGGCCCTCCTCGGCCTCGCCGCTGCCGGCGACGACGAAGCTGGGGCCCGCGTCCGGCGCGGGCACGGCGACGCTGAAGGCGTGGAAGCTGGGCGTGGCGGGCGGGGCGACCTCGGGGCAGACATTGCTGCGCGCCACCGGGTTCACATCGCCCGGCAGCAGAACGCCCCATTCGCGCAGCACCGCCCCATAGGCGGCGTTGAAGTCGCGGAAGCCCTGTTCGGTGAAGGGCGCGGGCGAGCGCAGTTCGCAGGCGCAGAAGGCGGTGCGCGGCAGGTTGCGGGCCTGCAGCCATGCGGCGATGCGCGCCCAGCCCTCGGCCATGGGCAGCGGGTCATGGAGGCGCACGCGCTCGATCCGGTGGCCAGGCAGGGCGGCCACGCCGGCGGAATACTGGAACACGCCGGGGATGAAGCGGTAGCCCGCCGCGGGGATGTCCCGGGTCTCTGCCATGCACGCGCCTTCCATGCGAGGGTTGGGGCGTGAGTGAAGCGGATGCCCCGGCCAGAGGCAACCAGGGCCGGGGCACCGCAGCAGGAAGGAACCGCTTATGGCCAGGCTTCGCCCCACCATCGCCGTCTGGGAGTATGACCGCACCCGCCCGCTGATCGAGGGCCGCGTGCCCGTCGAGGGGTGCGACCCGATCTGGCTGCACGACATGCCGATCGAGACGATGTTCTCGCGCGCGCTGGGGGGCGCCGAGTTCGACGTGTCGGAACTGTCCTTCAGCAACCACCTGGCGCAGGTGGCGCGCGGCACGAACCGCTACATCGGCCTGCCCATCTTCCCCAGCCGCAGCTTCCGCCACGGCGCCTGGTTCCTGCGCGCCGATGCCGGGATCACGCGGGCCGAGGATCTGCGCGGGCGGCGCATCGGGGTGCGGGAGTATTCCATGACGGCCGCGGTGGTGGCGCGCGGCGTGCTGGAGGATGAGCACGGCATCGGCGGGCGCGACGTGACCTGGGTGATGGGCGATGTGGACGAGGTGGAGCGCACCCACATCCCGCTGCCCGAACTGCCCGCGGGCTTCACGGTTGAGCGCGCGCCCGAGGGGCGGCTGCTGGTGGACATGCTGTTCGCCGGCGAGATCGACGCGCTGCTGGCCTACAAGCCGCCCAAGGCCTTCGCGAAGGGCGATCCGCGCATCATCCGCCTGTTCCCCGACTATGAGGCGCGCGAGCAGGAATACGCCCGCCGCACCGGCATCTTCCCGGTGATGCATCTGATGGGGGTGCGGCGCGACGTGGCCGAGGGCGAGCCCTGGCTGCCCATGGCGCTGCAGGCGGCCTTCACGAAGGCGAAGGACATGGCCATCGCGGATCTGTCCATCGTGCAGGCGCTGAAGGTGGCGCTGCCTTGGGCGCCGGCCGAATACGCGCGCACCGTGGCCGCGCTGGGCGAGGACTACTGGCCCTATGGCGTGAAGCGCAACCGCGCCGCGCTGGAGGCGCTGGCGCGCTGGCACCACGCCCAGGGCCTGTCGCCGCGGCCCATCGCGGTGGAGGAGATGTTCTGGCCCGGCACGCTGGGAAGCTGAACCCCGCCCTTCAGGAGCGTTCGGCCGCCGCGGGGTGGAGGTGCAGGAAGGGCGAGGCCGTCGAATCGGGCGCGGCATCACCGGCGTAGATGCGCCGGTGCGCCGCCACGATCTCGGCCACCGGCGGCACCCCGGGCGAGGCGGCGGCGAGGCGCGCGTGCAGCCCCGCATCGCTCACGCAGCGATGCAGCGTCCGCGCGAGGCTGGCCGGGTCGCCCACCTCGAACAGCAGCCCGTCCTGGTCGTGGCGCACCCGCTCGCCGATGCCGCCGATGTTGCTCACGATCGGCGGCTTGCGGAACATGAAGGCCTCCGAGACCACGAGGCCGAAGATCTCCCACCAGGTCGAGGGCACGATCACCCAGTCGGTGCGGGCCATGCGCGCGGGCAGGTCGGCCATGGCATAGGCGCCCTGCAAGCGCACCCTGACCCTGGGCTCCAGGCGATGGGCTTGCTCGAGGAAGCGCTCGAAGCGGGTGCGGAAGCCTTCCGTGGCGTAGTGCAGGTTGGTGCCGTTGATGTCGAGGCTGATCGGTTCCTCATGCTGCGCGGCATAGAGCTCCAGCGCGTCGAACAGGACGGACAGGCCCTTGTTGTCCAGCAGTTGCCCGAAGAAGGCGAAGCGGTTGGCCGGGCCGATGCGCGCGGGCTGGGCGAAGGGCACGCGGAAATCCTGGCGGGAGTAGTCCTGCTGCGGGTTGCTGACGACATGCAGCGCCTCGGGCGGCAGCCCCCATTCGAGGTAGCGCTGGCGCACGAAGCGCGTGGGCGCGATGAAGCCGTCCAGCGCCGAGAAGGCGTGGCGGATCCAGTCCTGGCGCAGCTGGAACATCTCGGGCGAGACGTCGGGGAAGCATTGGTGGCAGCGCACTGGGCTCGCGCGCTGGCAGAGCGTGCCGTCGCTGAGCCGCACCATCTGCCCGCCCGCCTTGCAGATGCCCATGAACTCATGGAGCGTCAGCACCAGCCGCGCCTCGGGCAGGATGCGCCGGGCCATCAGGAAGAGGTCGAGGCCCATCGTCATGAAGTGGTGGAAATGCACCACCTCGGGCCGGAGATCCTTCAGGAACTCGGCGAACCAGGCGATCGCGCGGGGGTTGAGGTTGCGGTACCAGTCGTACTCGAAGCTGTCCGACAGCAGCAGGTATTCATCCGGCCGCCCGTCGAAGCCGGTGACCACGGCGCCGGGCTTGAACAGTGCGGGTGCCACCCCCGGCTCGCAGGAGGCGAGGAAGCTCGCCTTCAGCCCGGCCTCGCGCAGGCCGAGGAACAGCTCATAGGCCGCCTGCTGGGCGCCGCCGCGCACCAGCTCCGGATGGAAGACGCTGACGACCAGGATGCGTTGCGGATCAGCCATCCATGCCCGCGGCGAGATGCCGCCCCCAGCGCTGCGAGAAATACCAACGGTTGTAGAGGGCCGAGCCGGCATGTTCGGGCCGCTTCACCGAGCCGATGCCCTCGTAGTGCGAGAATTGCAGGGCCGGGTCGAGCAGCACCGCGCCGCCCGCCTCGCGGGCGCGCAGGCACAGGTCGGCGTCCTCGTAGTGGCCGTGGATGACCTCGGTGTTGAAGCCGCCCAGCCGGTCGAAGAAGCGGCGGTCCATCAGCATGAAGGCGCCGGTGACGGCGGGGACCGGGCGCGGCGCGGGGTCGGCCGTGTCGGGGAAGCCCTTGCGGAAATGCTCGACCGTGCAGACCGGCTGGCCGCACAGGCCGGACAATTGCCCGTCGCGGTTGAAGAACATGCCCTCATGCATGACGCTGCCATCGGCATAGAACAGCTTGCCGCCCAGCACGCGCTCCTCCAGCCCGGCCTCGGCCAGGGCCAGCAGCTGCGCAACCGCCGCCCCGTGGCGGGGGAAGACGTCGGGGTTGATGATGCAGATGGCCGGCGCGGCGGCCTGCGCGACGCCGATGTTGTTGGCGTGGCTGAAGCCGCAGTTGCGGTCCAGCGTGACCAGCCGGATGCGGGCGCCGAAGACCAGGCTGGCCAGCTCGGCGTCGCGGACCAGCACCTCCTCCAGCTCGGGGCTGTTGCTGACGAAGACGAATTCCAGCGCCTCGATCCCGGGGAAGCGCGCGAATTGCGCGACCAGCAGGTAGAGGAAGTCGGGGATGCCGTAGAGCACGCAGATCAGGCTTACGACGGGGCTGACCGTGGGGCCGAAGGTAATGTTGGAGGTGATGGCGCGGCTGGCGCGGCCCTGCCGGTGCAGCCTTGCCAGCACCGCGCCATGGCCGGCATCCAGATCGGCGAAGGAGCGGGCGACGCGGTTGCCCAGGAGCTGGCGGCTGCCGAAGCGCGCCAGCAGGAAGTCCAGGAAATCCTGCGGGTCCTGGCGCATGGGCTGGCGGGCGGGCAGCGGGATGCAGGAGCCGTCCTGCATGACCATGGCGAGGCTCGCGCCTTCGGCGGGCATGCCGGCGCCGGCATGGGCGGACCAGAAGCCGAATTCATGCGGCCGTGCCGCCTGCAGATGCGCCTCGACATCGGAG
>SKWC01000067.1 GCA_007129145.1 Rubritepida sp. | reverse complement strand
GGTGCCACAGCAGCCGCGCGGCCAGCCCCCGCGCCGGCGACCAGGCCTCGGCCATGGCCGCGAGGGCGCGCGGGGCGGGCCGCGCCTCCAGCGCGAACAGGTGCCGCGCCGCATTGGCCAGCGCGATGTCGGCGGCGGGGAAGATGTCGGGCCGGTCCTCGGCGAACAGCAGATGCACCTGCGCCGTCCAGGGCCCGAGCCCCTTCACCCGGCACAGCATGGCCACCGCCGCGTCATCCTCCATGCCCGGCAGGGCGTCGAAATCGAGCGTCCCGTCCAGGCAGGCCCGTGCCAGCGCCCGCGCATGCGCCGCCTTGGGCCGCGACAGCCCCGCCGTGCCGCACAGCGCCGCGTCATCCAGGGCGAGCAGCCCCTCGGGCGTCAGCGCCCCGGGCAGGGCCGCCAGCCGCCGCCAGATCGCGCCTGCCGCCTGGTTGCTGATCTGCTGGCCGCAGATGGTGCGCAGCAGCCCCGCAAAGCCGCGCGGGCGGGTTCGCCAGGGCAGCGGGCCGGCCGCGGCCTCGATGCCGGCGAAGCGCGCCTCGCGCGCGAAGAGGATGGTCCGGTCCACCCGCCCCCTTTGACGCAGGCCGCGCCGCGCAACAAGCTGCCGCCCGCAATCCGGAGGACGCCATGCACATGCAACGCCCCTACACCGAGGACGATCTGAAGGCGCTGTGCGCCTGGGACACGCCCACCATCTGCAACGCCCTCGAACTGGTGGTGCCCGCCCGGCGCGGCCATGGCTTCACCGTGCGGCCGCTGACCGCCGCCCACCCCTCCATGCCGCCGATCTGCGGCCCCGCCCGGGTCGGCACCATCCGCGCCGCCCACCCCTCGGGCCGCGGCAAGGATGCCGACCGCCTCGCGCGCATCGGCTGGTATGAGTATGTGGCCAACACCGACATGCCGAGCGTGGTGGTGCTGCAGGATTTGGACGACGTGCCGGGCACCGGCGCCTTCTGGGGCGAGGTGAACAGCGCCGTGCACAAGGGGCTGAAGGCACTGGGCTGCGTCACCAACGGCTCCTTCCGCGACCTCGACATGGTGGCGCCCGACTTCCAGATCCTGGGCGTGGTGAACCCCTCGCACGCCTATGTGCATGTGGTGGATTGGGGGCGTCCGGTCAGCGTCGCGGGGATGCATGTGAACCATGACGAGGTGGTGCACGCCGACCGCCACGGCGCCGTGGTCATCCCCGCCGAGGCGGTGAAGGCCATCCCCGCCGCCATCGAATTGCTGACCCGCAAGGAGGCCGTGATCCTGGAGATGGCGCGCCATCCGGAGTTCAACATCGAGATGCTGCGCGACGCGCTGGCCAAGGCCGACGAGATCCACTGATGCCCTTCAAGGATGACCAGCCCCCGCCGCGCATCGAGGACGGGTGGTTCCGCTGGGACGCGCCCATCGCGCGGGTCGAGCGCGCCTGGGTGGACGGCAACAACCACCTGAACATGGGCTACTACCTGGTGGCCTATGACCTGCAGACCGACCGGCTGTGGACGCCGCTCGGCCTCGGCAACGCGCTGCGCGCGGGCGGGCGCGGCACCTTCGCGGTCGAGGCCTGGCTCGACTACCAGCGCGAGATGACCGAGGGGATGCCGATCAACGCCGAGAGCCGGATCCTCACCTTCGACGACAAGCGCCTGCTGGTGCGGCACCGGATGCTGCATGCCGAGGAGGGCTGGATCGCCTCGGACCATGAGGTGCTCTACCTCTGCGTGGACATGGCGACGCGCCGCGTCACCACCTGGCCCGATGCGGTGCGCGAGATCTTCGCCCGCCACGCCACCGGCGAGGCGGGCAAGCGCCTCGCGCTGCGGCGGCGCGGGCAGTAGCGCGCGTCACGCGGCGATGCGGTCGATCCGGTCCTGCAGCCGGTACCACGCCCCCACGATGGGCAGGAACCAGTCCGGATCGCCGCTGTAGAGCGGGCGGGTGGGGAAGGGCAGGCTGTCGAGCGCGAAGCCCGCATTGCCCGCCCCCGCCAGCTTCAGCGCGGCGTTGTGGCCCATCCAGGTCGCCATCGCCACACCGCTGCCCTGGCAGCCGGCGGCGTAGTGCAAGCCGGCCTCGACGCCCAGATGCGGCAGGTGGTCGAAGGTGAAAGCCACATTGCCCGTCCAGGCGTGGGTGATGCGCACATCCTTCAGTTCGGGGAACACCGCGCTCATCATGGCGTGCAGCCGGGGTGCGGCGCGCTCGGGCGTCTCTGGGCCGAAGCTGGCGCGGCCACCCCACAGCACCCGTTTTCCATCCGGCGAGGGGCGGAAGTAGTTCAGCACGCGCTTGGTGTCGCTGATCATGCGCCGGTTGGGGAACAGCGCCTCGATGCGGTCCTCGCCAAGTTCCTCGGTGGCGATGATGTAGCTGCCCACCGGCACCAGCCGCTTCGCGAGCCAGGGCATCGGGCCCCCGCGCGAATAGCCGTTGGTCGCCATCAGCACCGCATCGGCGCGCATCTCGCCCGCGCTGGTGAGCAGGCGGAAGCCCTCGCCCTCCGGCCGGGCGGCGGAGACGCGCACCTGGTCCACTAGCACCGCCCCCGCGCGCTCGGCCGCCGCGGCCAGGCCGCGCGCATACTTGCCCGGATGCAGGCTGCCCGTGCCGAGCGCCACCATGCCCCCGTGGTAATGGTCGGAGCCGAGGTATTCGCGCTGCCCCGCGCGGTCCACCATCCAGGCCGGCTGGCCCGAGATCTCCGCGATGCGCTCCACCGTGCGGGCCAGGGCGGCGTGGTGCTTCGGCGTCCAGGCGCCGACGAAGCGGCCGCAGCGCACATAGTCGCAGTCGATCCCCTCGCGCGCGATGGTCTCCTCGATGAAGGGGAAGGAGGCACCGCATGCGCGGGCGATCTCGGCGGCGCGCTCGGGGCCGAATTGCTGCTCCAGCGGGCCGCGCGCCACCTTCAGCCCGCCCGAGACCATGCCCCCGTTGCGCGAGGACGCGCCCCAGCCGATGCGCTCGGCGTCCAGCACCACGACCTCATGACCCAGGCGCCGCAGCGTCAGCGCGGCCGACAGCCCGGTGTAGCCGCCGCCCACGATGGCGACCCGCGTGCGTTCGGGCAGGGCGGTGTCGCGGTCGGGCGGCTCGGCGGCCTCCCACCACCAGGGGCGGGGCTGGAAGCCGGGGGCGAAGAGGGGGTGGGTCATGGCGGGCCATCCTGCGCGGGATGGTGCAGCAGAACCCGGCCGGGCTGCCGCGATCAAGCGTGCCGTCTGGACAGGCCGCGCCGCCTCTGGCCCGATGCGCCCGCGGCAGGAGAGGAAAGCGCGCCATGATCCACAGCCTCGTGGCCCCCCGGCAGATCCTGGTGGGCGGCGGCAGCCTGGCGCGGCTGGGCGAGGTGCTGCGCCAGTTCGGCTTCTCGCGCCCGCTGGTGGTGACCGACCCCTGGATGGTCTCCTCCGGCACCATCGGGAAGTGCCTGGCCCCGCTGAATGCCGCGGGGATGGCCGTGGCCGTCTTCTCCGACACCGTGCCCGACCCCACCGATGCGGTGGTCGAGGCCGGGGCGCGGGTGCTGCGCGATGGCGATTTCGACGTGCTGGTGGGCTTCGGCGGCGGCTCGCCCATGGACACGGCCAAGGCCATGGCGATCCTGGCCGCCGCGCCCGAAGGGGCGAAGATGCGCGCCTTCAAGGTGCCCGCCCAGGCCGACCGCGCCGCCCTGCCGCTGGTGTGCGTGCCCACCACCGCGGGCACCGGCAGCGAGGCCACGCGCTTCACCGTGATCACCGACACCGAGACGGATGAGAAGATGCTCATCGCCGGGCTGGGCGCCCTGCCGCTGGCCGCGGTGGTGGATTACGAGCTCACCTTCAGCCTGCCGCCGCGCATCACCGCCGACACCGGCATAGACAGCCTGACCCATGCGCTGGAGGCCTTCGTCAGCCGCCGCGCCAACCCCGCCTCGGACCTCTATGCGCGCGAGGCGATGCGGCTGATCGCGCCGCGGCTGCGCCAGGTCTGGCGCGCGCCCGACGATGCGGCGGCGCGGGCGGACATGATGCTGGGCGCGACGCTGGCGGGGCTCGCCTTCTCCAACGCCTCGGTCGCGCTGGTGCATGGCATGTCGCGGCCCATCGGGGCGCATTTCCATGTGCCGCACGGGCTGTCCAACGCCATGCTGCTGCCCGCCGTGACGGGCTACAGCCTGAACGCCGCCCTGCCGCGCTATGCCGAGGCCGCACGCTGCATGGGCGTGGCCGGCGCGGGCGATGCCGACCAGCTGGCGGCGGCGAAGCTGCTGGAGGAGCTGCGCGCCCTGAACCACGAGCTGGAGGTGCCGAGCCCCGCCGCCTGGGGCATCGAGGAAGCGCGCTGGAACGCGCTGCTGCCCACCATGGCGCAGCAGGCCATCGCCTCGGGCAGCCCCGCCAACAACCCGCGCATCCCCGAGGCCGAGGCCATCATGGCGCTGTATCAGGAGGCTTTCCGGGGATAGAGCAGGAGGGCCCACCACAGCGCCCCACCGGC
>SKWC01000151.1 GCA_007129145.1 Rubritepida sp. | reverse complement strand
GCCCGACCTGCGCTCGCGCCTCGCCACCGCCGCCGTGGCGATGACGGACGAGCCCTCGGATGCGCTGCTCGATGCGCTGTTCGCGAAGCTGCTGGCCGACCGCCAGCTCCAGCTCGACCCCGCCCTGCGCGCCTTCCTGCGCCCGCGCCTGCCGCGCAGCGCGGCCGAGCTCGCCCAGGCGGTGGCGCGGCTCGATCGCCTGAGCCTGCGCGCGGGCGGGCGGTTGAACCGGCGCATCGCGCTGGCGGCACTCGAGCCCTGGCTGACGGAGGGCACGGATTCCCCCGATGAAGCGGCGCTGCGCGAAGCGCCCATGCTGTTGTAGCCTGTCGCCATGGACCAGCCCGCCGCCCCCTCGCCCGAAGCCGCCCCCCATCAGGCAGGGGCCCCGCGCCACAGCATCGCGCAGGAGCCCGGGCGCTTCTTCAACCGCGAGCTTTCCTGGCTCGACTTCAACACCCGCGTGCTGGAGGAGGCGGCGAACGAGCGCCACCCGCTGCTCGAACGGCTGCGCTTCGTCGCGATCTCGGGCTCCAACCTCGATGAATTCTACTCGGTGCGGGTCGCCGGCCTCGTGGGGCAGGAGCGCGAGGGAATCACCACCCCCTCGCCCGACGGCCTCACCCCCGCGCAGCAGCTGGCCGCGATCCACCAGCGCGCGCTTGCGCTGATCGAGGGCCAGCAGCAGGCCTGGAGCCGGCTGCGTGCCCTGCTGACCGAGGCGGGCATCAGCCTGGTGGATGTGGACACCCTCGGGCCCGACGACACGGCCTGGATGGAGGCGCATTTCCACGAGCGCGTCTTCCCGGTGCTGACGCCGCTGGCGGTGGACCCCGCCCACCCCTTCCCCTTCATCCCCAACCTCGCGCTGTGCATGGCGCTGAAGCTGGTGCGCGAGGAGGATGGCGGGACCATGCGCGCGCTGATCCCGCTGCCCAGCCAGATCGGCCGGCTGATCCGCATGCCGGCGGGCGAGGCGGGGATCCGCTTCATGCTGCTGGAGGACATGGTCGGGCTGAACCTGCACCACCTCTTCCCCGGCTTCATCGTGGCGGAGCGCGGCCTGTTCCGCCTGATCCGCGACACCGACGTGGAGTTCGAGGAGGAGGCCGAGGACCTGGTGCGCAGCTACGAGACGGCGCTGAAGCGCCGCCGCCGCGGCCGTGCCATCCGCCTCGCGGTGGACAGCCGCATGCCGAAGGACATGGCCGCCTTCGTCGCCGAGGAGCTGGACGCCGACCCGGGCGGCATCTTCACCGTGGACGGGCTGCTGGGGGCAGCGGACCTGTCGCAGATCATCGTGGACGACCGCCCGGACCTGCTGTTCACCCCCTACACCCCCCGCTTCCCCGAGCGGATCCTCGACTTCGGCGGCGACTGCTTCGCCGCCATCCGCGCCAAGGACATCGTGGTCCACCACCCCTATGAGAGCTTCGACGTGGTGGTGCAGTTCCTCCGCCAGGCGGCGCGCGACCCCAATGTCGTCTCGATCAAGCAGACGCTCTACCGCACCAGCCGCGACAGCCCGATCGCGCGCGCGCTGATCGAGGCGGCCGAGGCCGGCAAGTCCGTCACCGCCATGGTCGAGCTGAAGGCCCGCTTCGACGAGGAGCGCAACATCTCCATCGCGCGGGAGCTGGAGGCCGCGGGCGTGCAGGTCGTCTTCGGCTTCGTGGAGCTGAAGACCCACGCCAAGGTCTCGCTGGTGACGCGGCGCGAGGGCGGCACGCTGCGCAGCTACGCCCATTTCGGCACCGGCAACTACCACCCGATCACCGCGCGCATCTACACCGACCTCAGCTTCTTCACCGCCGAACCGGCGCTCACGCGCGATGCGGCGAAGCTGTTCAACTACATGACCGGCTACGCCCGGCCCGAGGCGATGGAAAAGCTCGCCTTCGCGCCGCTGACCGTCCGCCCCGCCCTGATGGGGCTGATCGAGCAGGAGATCGCCTTCGCGCGCGAGGGCAAGCCGGCCGCCATCTGGCTCAAGATGAACAGCCTGGTGGACCGCGAGCTTATCGACGCGCTCTACCGCGCCAGCCGGGCGGGCGTGCAGGTGGAATGCGTGGTGCGCGGCATCTGCTGCCTGCGCCCCGGCGTGCCGGGGCTGAGCGAGAACATCCGGGTGAAGTCCATCGTCGGCCGCTTCCTGGAGCACAGCCGGGTCTATGTGTTCGGCAACGGCCACCGCATGCCCTCGCGCCGGGCGCGGGTGTTCATCTCCAGCGCCGACTGGATGGCGCGCAACATGGACTGGCGGGTCGAGGCGATGGTGCCGGTCGAGAACCCGACCGTGCACGCCCAGGTGCTGGACCAGATCATGGTGGTGAACCTGCGCGACGCGGCGCAGAGCTGGGATCTGGAGCCCGACGGGACCTGGCGCCGCCGCCCGCCGGACCCCCAGCAATTCTCCGCCCATGGCTACTTCATGACCAACCCCTCGCTCTCGGGCCGCGGCAGCGCCGCCGCGCGGCCGGCGCGCACCGCCACCCGCCGCCCTCGGGCGGACCGCGTGCATCAGGACTGAGCCCATGCGAGGAACGCACGCATGGATGTGAACACCGCGACCCGCACCCGCTTCGGCGTGGTGGACCTCGGCTCGAACTCGGTCCGCCTCGTGGTCTTTGAGGGGCTGGCCCGCAATCCGCGGGCCATCTTCAACGAGAAGGCGGTGCTGGGTCTCGGGCGCGGGCTGCACCGCACCGGGCGGCTGAACGAGGACGCGGCCGCCCAGGCGCTGACCGTGCTGCGCCGCTACCACGCGCTGGCGCAAGGCATGGGTGCCGCGGCGCTGGAGGTGCTGGCGACGGCGGCGGTGCGCGATGCCGCCAACGGCCAGCAATTCCTCGACAGCCTGCATGGCGTGATGCCCGGCGCGGTGGTGAGCGTACTCTCCGGCGACGAGGAGGCGCGGCTCTCCGCCGAGGGGCTGCTGCTCGGCGTGCCGCAGGCCGATGGCGTCCTGGGCGACCTGGGCGGCGGCTCGCTCGAACTGGTGCGCCTGACCGACGGGCGCATCGCCGATGTCGCCTCCCTGCCGCTCGGCACGCTGCGCCTCGCGGACCGCGCGGAAGGCGACATCGCGCGCGCCCGGGCGCTTGCCGATGCGGAGCTGAAATCCGTCCCCTGGCTCGGCGCCGAGCCGATGAAGGACCTGTTCCTGGTAGGCGGCAGCTTCCGCGCGCTGGCGCGCATCCACATGGCGCAGACCGGCTATCCGCTCAGCATCGTCCACCACTACGCCATCCGCCGCGAGGAGGCGCGCGACCTCGCGGGCGTGGTCATGAGCGCGCCGCGCAAGTCGCTGGAGCGCATGCCCGCAGCCCCCAGCAAGCGGCTGTCCGACCTGCCCTTCGCCGCGGTCGCGCTGCGCCGGCTGCTGCGCGCCTCGGGTGCGGCGCGGGTCGTCTTCTCGGCCAATGGGCTGCGCGAGGGCTGGTACGCCCGCCGGCTCAGCCCGGCCGAGGTGGGGCGCAACCCGCTGCTGGCCGCGGCGATGGAGATCGGCCACATGATGGGCCGCGACCCCGGCCTGCCGCCGGCGCTGATGCGCTGGAGCGAACCCCTGGCCGAGGAGGCCGAGGCCGAGCCCGCGCTGCGCGCCGCCGCCTGCTGGATCAGCGACTGCGGCAGCCGCGACCACCCCGAATACCGCGCCGAGCAGGCCTTCTTCCGCATCCTGCGCCTGCATGGCGTGGGGCTGGACCACCACGCCCGCGCCTTCCTCGCGCTGGTGGCGGCGCTGCGCTACGAGGCCGACCCGGCCGCGCCCTTCCTCATCCCCGCGCGCGGCCTGCTCTCGGCCGCCACCATCCGCCGCGCCGAGACGCTGGGGGCGGCGCTGCGCCTGGCCTACACCCTCTCGGGCGGGGTGCCGGCGCTGCTCGAGGCCACCACGCTGGAGCGCCGCGGCCAGCGCCTGGTGCTGCGGCTGGACCAGGGCGGCGGCGTCTTCGCCGGCGAGAGCGTGCTGCGCCGCCTGGAGGCGCTGGCCCTGGCGCTGGGGCTGGAGGCGGCGCTGGAACTCGACTGAGCCTCAGCGGAACGCCCACAACAGGACCGACAGGCTGACCATGGACAGCAGCGTCGAGATCAGCACCGCCGCCCCCGAGGCCTCGGCGTCCTCGGCATAGCGGCGCGCCAGCAGGAAGGCGTTGGCGCCCGTGGGCAGGGCGGCGACCACCACCGCCACCGCCGTCTCCAGCGCCGAAAGCCCCAGCAGCAGGCAGAAGCCCCAGACCAGGGCGGGCAACGCCATGATCTTCAGCGCCACGGTGGCGAAGGTGCGCCGCCACAGCCCCGCGGCGGTGAAGCCCAGCAGGCTGCCGCCCAGGCAGAACAGCGCCAGCGCCGGGGTCGCGGCACCCAGCAGTTCGAGCGCGCGCCGCGCCGCCGCCGGCACCGGCCATGCCCGCGCGCTCCAGACCATCGCCAGCAGCACCGCCATCACCACCGGGTTGCGCAGCACGCCCAGCACGGTG
>SKWC01000110.1 GCA_007129145.1 Rubritepida sp. | reverse complement strand
GCCTGGAGCGCGGCCCCGAAGGCGCGCGGGTCCCCGCCTTCGGCGGCGGCGCGCAGGTCAGCGAGGCGCGGCGTCAGCGCGGCATTCACCCGCTCGAACTCGGCGCGGTTGGTCCAGATGTCGGGCAGGGCGCGGGTGTCGAGCCCGGCCGTGCCGCGCGCCGTGCCCTCGGGGAAGCGGTCGGGGAAGCCCTGGAAGAAGGCCTGGATGGCGGCCACGCGCTCGGCCGCGGGGCGGGGGTCGCCGCCGCTGCGCGCGATCGCGGCCATGGCCTCCATGTGGTCGCCCACCTGGCGCAGCCCGTCGCGGCGTTCGCGCACCACCTGGGCGGGGTCGGCCTGGGCCATCGCCATTTCCGCGACCGGTGCCGCGAAGATCGCCGTGAGGCAGAGCGCGATCAGAACATGCTTCATGGGCCGTCTCTCCTGTTTCGGCGGCGCAGCATACCGCATGGAAATCGCGCTTGTCCCCCGCTTGTCCACCCCCGGCCATGACGTTATGAGGACGCCGGCGCCGGAGTGTAGCTCAGCCTGGTAGAGCACTGTGTTCGGGACGCAGGGGCCGGAGGTTCGAATCCTCTCACTCCGACCAGCCCTCTTCGGGGCAGGCGCCATTCATTCTCCCTGGACCACCCGGACCTGACGCGCCTAGCCTGCCCGCCGATGCGCGCAGGAGACAGGGGCGAATGAGCTTTCCCACAGCCGTGATGCCATTGCTGGGCCGGGCCGCCGATGAGGCACCGGCGCTGCGCGCGCCGGGCCGCCCGCCGCTGAGCCATGGCGCGCTGCGCGCCCTGGCCGAAAGCACGGTCGCCGCGCTGAACCGCATCGGCATCGGCCGGGGCGACCGGGTGGCCATCGTGCTGCCCAACGGCCCCGAGATGGCCGCGGCCTTCCTGTGCATCGCCGCGGGGGCGGCCACCGCGCCGCTGAACCCCGCCTACCGGCAGGAGGAATTCGCCTTCTACCTGGAGGACCTCAAGGCCCGCGCCCTGGTCGTCCAGCAGGGGATGGACACGCCCGCGCGCGCCGCCGCCGCCGCCCTGGGCGTGCCGGTTCTGGAACTGGTCCCCGGCGAGGCGGCGGGCGAATTCACCCTGCATGGCGGCACGCCCGGGCAGGCCGCGCGCCCCGGACTGGGCGAGGCCGATGACATCGCGCTGGTGCTGCACACCTCCGGCACCACGGCGCGGCCAAAGATCGTGCCGCTGTCGCAGCGCAACATCTGCGCCTCGGCCGCGCATATCGGCGCCACGCTGGAACTGGGGCCGGCGGATGCCTGCCTCAACATCATGCCGCTATTCCACATCCATGGGCTGATCGCGGCGGTGCTGGCCTCGGTGGCGGCGGGGGGGGCGGTGGTCTGCACGCCCGGCTTCGACGCGCTGCGCTTCTACCGCCTGCTGGAGGAGGAACGCCCCTCCTGGTACACGGCCGTGCCCACCATGCACCAGGCGATCCTGGCGCGGGCCGAGCGCAACGCCGATGTCATCTCCCGCGCGCCGCTGCGCTTCATCCGCGCCTCCTCGGCCTCGCTGCCGGGGCCGGTGATGGAGGCGATGGAGCGCGCCTTCGGCTGCCCGCTGGTCGAGAGCTACGGCATGACCGAGGCCGCGCACCAGATGGCGTCGAACCCGCTCAAGGGCGTGCGCAAGCCCGGCGTGGTCGGCCTGCCCGCGGGGCCGGAGGTCGCGATCATGGACGATGACGGCGCCATCCTGCCGCAGGGCGCGGTGGGCGAGGTGGTGATCCGCGGCCCCAACGTGACCGCGGGCTATGAGAGCAACCCCGACGCCAACGCAAAGGCCTTCACCCACGGCTGGTTCCGCACCGGCGACCAGGGGATGTTCGACGCCGATGGCTATCTGGTGCTGACCGGCCGGCTGAAGGAGATCATCAAGCGCGGCGGCGAGCAGGTGAGCCCGCTGGAGGTGGATGGCGTGCTGTCCTCGCATCCCGCGGTGGCGCAGGCGCTGACCTTCTCCATCCCGCACCGGATGCTGGGCGAGGAGGTGGGCGCGGCCGTGGTGCTGCGCGAGGGCGCGGAACTGACCGAGCGCGAATTGCGCGACTACGCGGCCGAGCGGCTGGCCGACTTCAAGGTGCCGCGCAAGGTTGTGTTCCTCGACGAGATACCCAAGGGAGCGACGGGCAAGCTGATGCGGATCGGGCTGGCGGAGAAGCTGGGGGTGAGCGCGTGATGCGGATCTGCGTCTTCGGCGCCGGCGCCATCGGCGGTCTGATGGCGGCACGGCTGGCCGCCAGCGGCGCGGCCGAGGTCACCATCATCGCCCGCGGCCCGCATCTGGCCGCCATGCAGCAGAACGGGCTGAGGCTGCGCAGCGGCGCGGAGACGGTGGTGGTGCACCCCCGCTGCGTCGCCACGCCCGAGGAAGCCGGGCCGCAGGATTATGTGATCGTCACGCTCAAGGCCGTCGGCCTGCCGCCGGCCGCGCCGCAGATCGCGAAGCTGCTGGGCCCCGAGACCGCCATCGTCTCGGCGGTGAACGGCATCCCCTGGTGGTATTTCCACCGGATCGGCGGCGCGCATGAGGGCCGCCTGGTGGAAAGCGTGGACCCGGGCGGCGAAGTCTCGCGCCTGCTGCCGCCCGAGCGCGCCATCGGCTGCATCGTCTATCCGGCGGCCGAGGTGGTGGAACCGGGCGTCATCGAGCACAGCTACGGCGACCGCTTCACCCTGGGCGAGCCATCGGGCGAGCGCACGCCGCGCGCCGAGGCACTCGCGAAGGCGCTGGTCGCGGCGGGCTTCAAGGCGCCGATCCGCCCCAGGATCCGCGACGAGATCTGGGTGAAGCTCTGGGGCAACCTGGCCTTCAACCCGATCAGCGCGCTGACCTGGAACACGCTGGACCAGCTGACCGCCGATCCCGGCCAGCGCGCGGTGGCGCGGACCATGATGCTGGAGGCGCAGGAGATCGGCCAGGTGCTGGGCGTGCGCTTCGCCATCGACGTGGACAAGCGCATCGCCGGCGCGGCCGAGGTGGGGGCGCACCGCACCTCCATGCTGCAGGACCTGGAGCGCGGCCGCCCCATGGAGGTGGAGGCGCTGCTGGGCGTGGTGGTGGAGTTCGCCGACCTCACCGGCCTGCCCGCGCCCACCTGCCGCACCGTGCTGGCGCTGTTGCGGGCGCGGGCGCGGGCGGCTGGCTGCCTCTAGGCATGGTGGAACAGCCCGGCGGCCTCGGCGCGGAGACGGCGCTGGTCCATGTGCTGGACCGCAACTTCCTCCAGCCGCTGAAGGTGCTGCATCATTCGCTGCACGCCCAGGGCAGCCTGCGCGGCTGCCCGGTCGTGGTGGTCACCGACGATCCGGTGGTGGCCGAGGACCGCTACCTGCGCCGCGTGGCGCATGACATCGAGCTGGTCGGACCGGAAGACCTCAAGGCCTTCGCGGCGATCCGCGGCGAACGCATCAAGCCCGGCCTGGCCACCGGCTTCGCGCCCAAATACACCTTCCTGAAGCTGCTGTTCTTCAAGCCGCGCGGCTTCCGCCGGCACATCTTCATCGACGCGGACATGCTGTGCCTCAACCCGTTGGACGAGGCGCTGCTGGCCGCACCCTTCGCGGCGAAGGCGGTGCAGGAATTCGGCGCCTCGGTGTTCCCCACCGCCTCCGAGAAGCCGCCGCCCGGCTTCCGCGACCGGGCCATGGCCTATGTCGGGGAACGCTCGGCCCCGCTGGAGACGGGGATCAAGGGCATCAACTCGGGCTTCATGGTCGCGCAGGACGAGATCTTCGCGCATGACATCCTGGGCATCGCGCTCGAACTGGCCGCGGCAAAGGCGTTCGGCGACGAGCAATCCCTGACCACCGCGGCCATCGCGCGCAGCGGCGTCTCCCATCTGCGGCTGCCCCTCTGGTACAATGCGCGGCGCCGGATGTTCGCCTCCCTGGGCGAGGAATTCTTCGCCGCCCATCGCGCTGCGGTGAAGCTGCTGCACTACACGCCGGGCAAACCCTGGAAGATGGCGGAGGGCGCATTGCGCTCATGGGATCGTCTGTGGTTCGAGCAGAAGCGCCTTGCGCGGGAATGGATCGACGACCTCGAAGGCTCGATGGTGTGACACCCGGGCCGCCATCCGCGCGGTTGACGCCCCATCCCCCCCGCGTGGCACAAGCCTGACCATGGGACGCTGGCTGGTCTTCCTGACGCTGCTGGGCGGCATGGCGCTTTGGATCGGCAGCGGCATGCTGCTGCGCGAGCCGCTCGCGCCCGCCCCGCCGCCCGAGCGCCGGCCGATGGTGGTCGCCGCCGCCTGGAGCGAGGCCGCCGATGTGGAGCGCGTGCTGACCCTGTATGGCGAGGTGGTGCCGAACCAGATCGTTCGCCTTCGCGCCCAGACCGCGGGCCAGGTCGATGAGGTTCTGGTGGGGCGCGGCGCCGTGGTGGAGGCGGGCGAGGCGGTCGCGCGGCTCGACCTCGCGGACCGGCCCGCGCGCGAGCGTGGCGCCGAGGCGCGGGT
>SKWC01000239.1 GCA_007129145.1 Rubritepida sp. | reverse complement strand
GCCCGGGTCGACCTGCTGCCCGACGACAAGATCCGCACGGAACAACATGCCAACACCGACTGGATGGGCACCAACGTACGGCGCTTTGCCATCGAATTGCACTGGGCCGGAGGCGAACCATGATCCGCATCGCGCCACTGCCCGCCTCCCCCATCCGTACGGTCCCCTGGATTCTCGGTGCCACGCTCGCCTTGCTGGTGGCGGGCCTGCTGCTCGGCCTGCGCCCCCTGAAACAGGAGGCTGCCCGGCTCGAGGCCAGCCTGGAAGCGGCCGGTCAACGCGTGGCCGCCCATCAGGGACGCGGACGCCCGTCGCTGGTCACCCGGCTCCAGGCGGAGCAGGCCGCCCACCGGCAGTTGCAGGCCGAATGGGAGCGCCAACAGGAACGCATCCGCGCCTTCCGCCAGCCACCGGTACCCACCGAACCGGCCAGCCTCTCCGCGGAAGGCCGCATCGATTTCAAGGTGGCCCTGTTCGAGGCCCGTCAACGACTGGGCCGCCTGGCCGAGGAGCGCGACGTGACCCTGCCGCCCGACCTCGGGATCCCCGACACGATCGGGGCGGACGAGGACACCGAAACCCGGCTCGGCCAACTGGCCGCCACCGTGCGTCTGCTGGAGACCTGCATCGCACACGGCGTGCCGGTGATCGAACGGGTACGCGCCCTGCCCCCGGAAACCATCCGGCTGACGGAGTCGGGGGGACAGGCCCTGCAATTCTACCCGGTGGAAATGCAGGTGCGCTGCCCGTACCCGGCCTTGTTGGACCTGCTCGACAGCCTGGACCAACGGCCGCCGCAATACGCCCTGTACCATTTCCAGGTGACCAGCCCGTTCCCCGAACAGACCGACCTGCTCCAGGCCCGTCTGGACTGGGCGGTGATCATGCTGGCCCCCGCATCGCGCGGCGAGGAACCGCCACCCGAACCCGTCGCGCCGGTGCGCAGGCTCAACGCGGACCAGGAGCCGGACCGATGAACCATCCCGTTGAACAGATCCTGCGCCCGATCAATGCCCGCCCCGTGTTCCTGGCGGCGCTGCTGGTCCTGTCGCTGGCGGTGTGGTGGTGGATCAGCTCGGAAACCCGCCGACCGGCGCTGCCGGTCGAACCCGCCGGCACCGGCCCGGCCGCGGACGTCGCAACGCCGTCCCTGCTCGACGCAACCGGCCTGCCGTCCGGCGACGCCGGCCGCGGCAACCCGTTCACGTCGCCCTACATGGAGCAACTGGTCAACCGCTACTTCTGGATCCTGGCCATGCAACCGCCGCCTAGTCCGCCCGTGACCGACAACGGGACGGACGAAGCCCCGCCGGCGCCCGAGGATCTCCGCCCCATCCTGCGCCTGATCTACCGCGGTACGCTGCGGCGCATCGACGGACGGCTCTACGGACTGGTGGCCGACCCCGAAGCCGGCTGGGAACGGTTCGTACGGACCGGCGACGAGCTGTACGGGCTGCGCATCGGCCCGGTCACCCCCGACCAGATCCGCGTGCTGCGCGGGGACTTCGGCGTCGATATCCCGCGCGGCGAGGAACGGGAGATCATCCTGCCATGAGCACCGACGCCCCGACCCCGCCGCCGCGCTTCCGGTCCCTGACCGAGTTGCGGGCCAAACTGGGGGCCGCCTTGCGCGACGGCGGCCACCTGACCGAGGCCACCCTGCGGGATCTCCAGCAGCGCGCAGCGTGGGAACACGAAGCGCTGGACCACTTGCTGCTGCGCGACGGCATCCTCTCCGAGAAAACCCTGCAGCAGCAACTGTCCACCCTGAGCGGCATCCCGCTGCTGCGGGAATACCGGCTGGCGATCGACGACCAAATCATCCAGCTCGTCCCGCCGCGCGCCGTGACCCGCTACCGGATCGTGCCGCTGGCGCTCGAGGACCGGCGCTTGATCCTGGCCACCGACCACCTGCGCGAGCCGCAGGAGGAGGAGCAACTGCAGGTCGTGCTCGGCCGGCCCGTCGGCTGGGCACTGTGCACCCGGCGCGAACTCGACGACCTGGTCACCCACTTCTACGGGGTCGGCATCGACATCTTCCTCGACCTGGATAACGGCGGCGGGACCCCCGCCGGCACCGGGCACCGCGACATCCCCGCCTTCGTGGACGCCATCCTCCGCGACGCCATCCAGAGCCAGGCCACCGACATCCATTTCGAACCCGGCGAGGACGTGTTTAGGGTGCGCTACCGGATCGACGGCGTGCTCTACGCCGCCCGCCTGCCGCGCGGGGTGGAGCAACACCAGCGCGCCATCCTGTCGAGCCTCAAGGTGATGGCGCAACTGGACATCGCCGAACGACGCCTGCCACAGGACGGACGACTGGAAAAATCGCTCGACGATCAATCCTTCGACATCCGGGTCTCGGTACTGCCCACCCGCTACGGGGAGTCGATCGAGCTGCGCATCCTGAACCGCTCGGCCACCTTTCTGCGCATGGACGAACTGGGCTTGCCCGCGCCGCAGCGCCGCACGCTGGAGGAGATCCTGCGGCAACCCCACGGCCTGCTGCTGTTCACCGGACCGACCGGCAGCGGCAAGACCACCAGCCTGTACGCCGCGCTGGCGGAAATGAACGACAACGCGCGCAAGATCATCACCATCGAGGACCCGGTCGAATACCAGATCCGCGGCATCACCCAGCTACAGGTCCACCACGCCATCGGCTTCACCTTCGCCAGCGGCCTGCGCTCCATCCTGCGGCACGACCCCGACCTGATCCTGGTGGGCGAGATCCGCGACGACGCGACCGCCGACATCGCCGTCAGCGCCGCGCTGACCGGCCACCTGGTGCTCAGCACGCTGCACACCAACGACAGCGCCTCCGCGCCCATGCGCCTGATCGACATGGGCATCGAACCCTACCTGGTCGCCTCCAGCCTGCAGGGCATCGTAGCCCAGCGGCTGGTCCGCCGCCTGTGCCCCGACTGCCGCGAACCCGCGCCGCTCGACGACAGCTACCAGGCCGAGCTGCGGCAGTGGTTACCTGAAAGTCAGCCGGTACCCGCCCAGGTCTGGCGCGGCCGCGGCTGTCCACACTGCCGTTTCACGGGCTATCAGGGCAGGCGGGCGCTCTACGAAATCCTCGAGGTCGACGACCAACTACGCAGCCTGATCGTCGAGCGCGCCACCAGCAGCGTATTGCTGCAACACGCCGCCGCCCGCGGCCTCATCCCGCTGCGCCAAGCCGGCTGGGCACTCGTCCTGCGCGGCGAAACCTCGCTCGAAGACCTGCTGCGCGTCACCAGCCACCGCCGCCCCACCGCTTGACAGCACGGAGGGCGGAAGTCGGAGGATGTGACAGTTCGGGTTCGCTGTTGGACGTTTCTGAAAAAGGGTTCAGGAGACCGACGACCGACGACTTCCACCGACCTCCGGCCCTGTTACGCTGAACCCTTGTAATCCTGACACCGACTTCCGACCTCTCCTCGGGAGAATCTCCTCGATCAGCGCGGCAGGGGCTGGGTGAACAGATCCTCCCGGCTGCGAACCGCCGGGGCAGGCGAGAGGTATTCATCCGCCGCCTCAGGTTCCTCCGGCGGAACGGGTGCCTCGGCCTCGGCATCGCGGGCCGCACGGGCTGCCCAGGCGCGGTCCTCCGCATCCTGCCGCTCCCTCAGGTCCCGCATGAACTCCTCGCGGCGGGCCCGCTCCACCATGCGACGGTTGTGCACCAGCCGCGCATCCTCGGGAATGCCGGCATGCTCCACCAACCCGTCCGGATCGGCCACGGACAAGGTCACGAAGATGATCGTCTCGGTCTGCGACTGCACATCCCGGTCATGCCGGAACAGCCGGCCGATGAACGGGATGCTGCCCAGGATCGGCACGCGCGAGGTGATCTTGGTGTCCTCCGTGCCGGTCAACCCGCCGATAGCCACGGTCTGGCCACTGCGCAGCGTGAAACTGGTGTCGATCTCCTTGACCGACAGGATCGGCCAGCTGTTGTCGCCAAAGGTCTTCTCATCGATCTTGCGCCGCAAGGAAGGACGAATCGTGGCCTCGATGTAGTCGTCCGTCTTGACCGTGGCCACCACGCGCAAGTCGATACCGTCCTCCAGATAACCTTCCTTGATGAAGTCCGTATTGATCTGCGTGGCCAGCCGCGACACCACCAAGTCTGCCTGGCCCAGGGTCGGGTTGCCCCGCAGGATCTCCGTCTCGATGATCGGCTCGCGATGCCCCACGCTGAAGAACGAATTGGTCGACCCGCTGGTCACGATCATCTTGGGATTCGACACGATGCTCACCCCATCGGTGCGCTGCAAGGCGCTCAGGATCACCGAGAAGTCGGCCGGCGCCAGAATGGCGGACTTGAAATCCTCGTACACCTGCTCGGATATACGCTCCGCCCGCCGCTCGCCGGCCGTGCCCCAGCCACGTTCAGCGGTCTGGTACCGCCGTGGCGTACCCTCCCACTCGGCGTCTGCAAAGACCCCGTCGTAGTTGGGCTGAGCGCGCCAGGAATCAAACTGACCCGCCGGAAT
>SKWC01000348.1 GCA_007129145.1 Rubritepida sp. | reverse complement strand
GGCGAGGTCCCGCGCCCGGCCGGCGCGCCCACCGCGGTGTTCGGCGCGACGCTGTTCACCACGGCGCCCACCGCCATCTCGGACCTGCCCAACCCCGACTACCGCATCTCGCTGGGCGACCAGCTCTCGGTCCGGGTCTGGGGTGCGGTCGAAGCCGAGGCCAGCGGTCCGGTTGACCCGCAGGGCAATTTCTTCCTGCCCAATGTCGGGCCGGTGCGGGTGGTGGGCGTGCGCGCCGGCGACCTGCAAAGCGTGATCGAGACCGAGGTGCGGCGCATCTACACCCAGCAGGTGCAGGTCTATGCCGTGCTGGTCTCGGCCCAGCGCATCGGCGTCTTCGTCACCGGCTTCGTGCGCATCCCCGGCCGCTTCGGCGGCTCGGCGGCCGACAGCCCGCTCGACTTCCTGGTGCGCGCCGGCGGCGTGGACCCCACACGCGGCAGCTACCGCGACATCAGCGTGCTGCGCGGCGGCCAGACCGTGGCGCGCATCGACCTTTACAACTTCCTGCTAAGCGGCCGCCTGCCCAACCTGCGCATGCAGGAGGGTGACACCATCCTGGTCGGCCGCCAGCGCGCGCTGGTGGGCGCCGCTGGGGCGGTGCGCAACAACTTCCTCTTCGAGGTGCCCGGCCGCGTCATGTCCGGCCGCGAGATGATCAACTACGGCCGCCCCCTGCCCGCCGCCACCAATGTGGTGATCCAGGGCACGCGCAACGGCCGGCCCTTCTCGCGCTACCTGACCCTGGACGAGTTCCAGTCGTCCAGCCTGGCGGACCAGGACGTGGCCACCTTCATCACCGACAGCCCGGCGCAGACCATCCGCGTGACAGTGGAAGGCAGCCGTATCGGCCCCTCGGTGCTGGTGGGCGACCGCGACACCACGCTGTGCCAGGCGCTCGACTACATCGAGGTGAACCCGCAGCTCGCGGATGTGCAGATGGTGTTCCTGCTGCGCAGCAGCGTGGCCGCGCAGCAGCGCCGCTCGATCCGCGAGGCGGCCGACCGCCTGGAGCGGCAGCTCTTCACCGCCATCTCCCAGACCACGGGTGTGGCCAACATCCGCAACACCGAGGCGCAGCTGGTCGCCACCTATCTGCAGCGCGCACGCGCCGCCACACCCGAGGGCCGGGTGGTCGTGATGGACAGCCAGGGCAATTGCGGCCCCATCCGCCTGGAGGATGGCGACATCATCGTGATCCCGGAGCGGCGCGACACCGTTTTCATCTCGGGCGAGGTCGGCTCGCCGGGCGCCATCCTGTGGCGCGAGGGCTGGCGGGTGGAGGACTACATCCGCCAGGTCGGCGGCTTCAGCCAGCGCGGCCACCGCGACAACGTCGTGATCCGCCGCCCCTCGGGCGAGCTGATCATGGACACCCGCGCCACGCTGCGCCAGGGCGACGAGATCATCGCGCTGCCCCGGCTGGATCCGCGCTACCTGCAGCTGGCCGTGGATCTGACGCAGATCATCTTCCAGACGGCGCTGGCCGCACGGGTGTTCCGCTGAAGCCGATTCAGGGGGTGGCGCCCGGCGGCGCCGCCCCCGGAAGCGGTGCATAGGGCAGCGGTGCGAAGCGGGTGGCGTAGAAGTCCATCTGGCCCCAGACGCCGCCCGTCACATAGGGGTCCTCGGCCCAGAAGCGCCGCGCCTCGGCCACCGAGGCATGGCGCGTGACCGCAATACTGCCCACCATCGCGCCCGCCGCATCCAGCAGCGCGCCGCCGCAGGCCAGGGTACCATCGCCCGCCAACGGCAGCATCCGCGCCAGATGCGCCTCGCGCGCGGCGGCGCGGCGGGGGGCCGCGCCTGGCCGGTCCTCCGCGATCAGCACCGCATGGGTGGGCGTGTCCGAGACCGGGCCCGACGGCAGCGGCGCATAGGGCAGCGGCGCGATGCGGAAGGGCCGCATCTGGTAGGACAGCCAGACGCCCTCGCGCGCGAAGGGCTCGTCCTGCAGGTATTCCCGCGCGCCGAGCTCATCCTCGCCGCCCAAAATCATCAATGAGCCGAGCGCACCACTCCCGACGGGATCGAGCAGCGGCACCGCGAGGCTGAGCCGCCCCGACGCCGCCCAGCGCGCGATGACCTCCAGATGCCGCGGCCGGGCGCGGGCGCGCCGCGCCGGGGCTTCCGCATCGCCGCCGTCCCAGCCCAGGATCGCATGGCCCATCATCGGCGCAACTCCATCTGAATCGGTCCCTCGCGCTCGCCATTGGCGAACTGGTCCGCCATGGCGTTGCCGGTGCGGCCCAGCGTCTCGGCGCTGCCGGACCAGACGATGCGCCCCTTGTGGATCATCGCCGCGTCATCGCCGATGCGCCGGGCGCTGGCCATGTCATGCGTGATGGAGAAGGCGGTGGCCCCCAGGCGCTCCACGCAATCCACGATCAACCCGTCGATCACCGCGCCCATGATGGGATCCAGGCCCGTGGTGGGCTCGTCGAAGAAGATGATGTCTGGCCGCGCGGCGATGGCGCGGGCCAGGGCGACGCGCTTCTGCATCCCGCCCGAGAGTTCCGCGGGCGAAAGCTCGCCCACGCTGGCGGCCAGCCCCACCTGCGCCAGCGCCTCGGCCGCGGCGTCGCGCGCGCCGCGGCGGGTGATGCGCTTCTGCGCCAGCAGCTTGAAGCAGACGTTTTCCCAGACGGGCAGGCTGTCAAACAGCGCGCCGTTCTGGAACAGCATCCCGATCCGGTCCAGCAGCGCCGCGCGGTCGCGCCCGGACAGGCGGCGCACATCCTGCCCGTCGATCTCGACCGTGCCGGAATCGGGCGGGATCAGCCCCAGGATGCATTTCACCAGCACCGACTTGCCCGAACCCGATCCGCCCAGCAGCACCATGGAATGACGCGCGCGCACATCGAGGTCCACGCCCTCCAGCACCACCTTCTCGCCGAAGGACTTGGACAGGCCGCGCAGCCGGATCTTGGGCGTCTCGCTCATTGTGCGAAGAAGGCCTCGGTGAGCACGTAGTCGGAGGCCAGGATCAGGATGGAGGCCGCCACCACCGCCTTGGTCGTCGCCTGCCCCACGCCCTGCGCGCCGCCCTGGCTGTTGTAGCCGTACCAGCAGCCCATCAGCGTGATCAGGAAGCCGAACACCGACGCCTTCGCGAGACCGCTGATCACGTCGATCGCCTCCAGCACGTCCCAGGAGTTGCGCAGATAGGCCTCCCCCGCGAAGCCGAGCTTCATCGTGCCGACCAGATAGCCGCCGAACACGCCCAGCAGGTTCGCCACCACCACCAGCAGCGGCAGCGCCAGCAGCCCCGCCAGCAGCCGCGGGGCCACCAGGTATTTCATCGGGTCGGTGGACAGGGTGCGCAGCGCGTCTATCTGGTCGGTCACGCGCATGGTGCCGATCTCGGCCGCCATGGCCGCGCCGATGCGCCCGGCCACGATCAGCCCGGTGATGACCGGACCCAATTCGCGCGTGACCGACAGCACAACCACCGAGGCCACCGCGCTCTCGGCGTTGAAGCGGGCGAAGCCGGTGTAGGTCTGCAACGCCAGCACCATGCCGGTGAACAGCGCGGTCAGCGCCACCACGGGCAGCGAGAAATAGGCGATCTCGGCGAAGTGGCGCAGGAACAGGCGCGGGCCATAGGGCGGGCGCAGCAGCAGCAGCATCGCATGGCCCGCGAAGAGCACCAGCGCGCCCACGCCCGACAGCGCCGCCAGCGTGGTGCGGCCCAGCAGCGCCAGCAGGTTCAGCGGCGCGCTCATGCCGGCAGCCAGCGGCGCGCATAGCGCGCGCCCAGGGAGGTCAGCACCTCATAGCCGATGGTGCCGGCCAGCGCGGCCACGGCGTCCACGTCGCGCGCCGCGCCCAGCACCTCCACCAGGTCGCCGGGCCGGGCCATGGGGATGTCGGTCACGTCCAGCGTGGTCAGGTCCATGGACACGCGCCCCACGAAGGGCGCGCGCACGCCGTGCAGCACGCCGAAGCCATGCCCCGACAGGGCGCGCAGCCAGCCATCGGCATAGCCCAGCGCCAGGGTGGCGATGCGGCTGGGCCGCTGCGCGCGCCAGGACGCGCCATAGCCCACGCTGTCGCCGGCAGGGATCTCGCGGATCTGCAGCACCGGCACCTCCAGCCGCACCACCGGCTCCATCGGATTGGGCTCGGCCGGGGTGGGGTTGACGCCATACAGCGCCGCGCCAGGCCGCGCGAGGTCGCTGCGGAAGGCGGGGCCGAGGAAGATGCCCGCGGAATTGGCGAAGCTGCGCGGCGCGGCCGGCAGGCGCGCGCAGGCGGCGGCAAAGCGCTGCGCCTGCAGCATGTTCATGGCATGCCCCGCCTCATCGGCGCAGGCCAGATGCGTCATGACGAAGCGCAGGTCCAGCGCGCGCAGCGGCGAAGGGTCGGCGGCCAGCGCCTCCAATTCGCCCGCGTCGAGGCCGAGCCGCGCCATGCCCGTGTCCACATGCAGGATCGCCGCCCGCCCCGCGTGGCCGCGCACGTCATCGAGGCTGTTCAGCACCGGCGTCAG
>SKWC01000221.1 GCA_007129145.1 Rubritepida sp. | reverse complement strand
CTTCCGCATTGGAGACGTTTGATATGGGAAACACATTGTTTTCACTTGATGGTCAGACCGCCCTGGTTACCGGCTCAACCCAGGGAATCGGGCGCGCGATTGCAACCGGACTCGCCGAAGCGGGTGCGACCGTGGTCCTCAATGGACGCGACGCTACCAAGTTGGCCGCGGTAGTGCAGGAGTTCACGACCGCAGGATACAAGGCCCACGGGGTGGCGTTTGATGTTACACAGGACGCGAGCGTAGCACGAGGGGTGAAGGAGATTGCTGAAGCAGTTGGCGACGTGCACATTCTCGTCAACAACGCCGGCGGAACGGTGCGAAAATTCGTGCAGGACCTCTCGCTCGACGAGTGGAACCACGTGATGAACATCAATCTTAACAGTGCATTTCTGGTTACCCGGGCGATCGTACCTCAGATGCTGGCGCGGAAGGCCGGCAAGATTATCAATACGTGCTCGCTCATGAGCGATATCGCACGGCAGCAGAATACCCCCTACGCCGCAAGCAAGGGCGGAATGCGCATGCTCACTCGCGCGCTTGCGGTGGAGTTGGGACCAAGCAATATCCAGGTAAACGGAATCGGTCCAGGGTACTTTGTCACGCCGCTGACGAAGGTGCTCCAGGATAATCAAGAGTTCGACGGTTGGCTGAAGGGACGAACCCCGATGGCCCGCTGGGGCAACGTGGAAGAACTGGTCGGCGCGGCGGTCTTCCTCGCAAGCCCGGCGAGCAGTTTTGTCACCGGGCAGATACTCTATGTCGACGGGGGGTTCACCGCGGCGATGTGAAAGTGCGGCTTTCGTCAAGCCGCCCTAACGGGCGAGCCAGCCGCCGTCCACGGCGATGGTGTAGCCGTTCACGTAGTCGCTTGCCGGCGAGGCAAGAAACACCACTGGACCCACCAGATCTTCGGGGAGTCCCCACCGGCCGGCGGGGATGCGCCCGAGAATCTCTTTCGAACGCGCGGCGTCCGCGCGAAGCGCCTCGGTGTTATTGGTGGCCATGTAGCCCGGAGCGATCGCGTTGACGTTGATTCGGTGGTTTGCCCATTCGCACGCGAGCAGGCGCGTGAGCCCCATGACTCCGCTCTTGCTCGCGGTATAGGAGGGAACCCGGATGCCTCCCTGGAACGAGAGCATCGAAGCGATATTGACGATTTTTCCGGGGGTTCCCTGCTTGATGAACTGGCGAGCGACCGCCTGGCACAGGAAGAAGACCGTCTTCAGGTTGAGGTTGAGCACGTCGTCCCACTCTTTCTCGGTGAAATCGATCGAGTCGTTGCGTTTGATAATGCCGGCGTTGTTCACGAGGATATCGACCGCTCCAAACTCCTCCACGGCGCGAGCAACGATGCCATCGACTGGAGCAATCGTCGACAGGTCGGCCGTGATCCCGCAGAACGACGAGCCAGCAGCCGCAACCGCGCGCTCGGTATCCTGCATCTCGATGTAGTCCACCCCGACGATGCGTGCGCCGGCTTCGGCGAGGCCGACGGCCATTCCCTGGCCGAGGCCGGTCCCGGCTCCGGTTACAATGGCGGTCTTCCCTTCAAGAGTGAATCGTGACACGTTCATTGGTTTTCGCCCATCCTTTGTGTTGTTCGATTTCTTCGTTCGATCATCCGTGCGGTTTCGTCATCGGTCTCTCAGTCCATGATCAGCGCAGGCAAAAAGGTGGTAAGCGCTGGAATGAAGGTGGTCAGCAACAGCACCACAATCATCGCCGGCCAGAATGCCACCATCGCCCGCGTGGTTTTCTCGACGGTAGTGTTTCCAACGGAGCACCCGACAAATAGCCCCGTACCAACCGGGGGGGTGGTGAGTCCGATCCCAAGGTTCAGAAGCAGCACGATGCCAAACGTCACCGGGCTCATGCCAGCGGCCACCACTACCGGCAGCAGTATGGGGGTGGTGATCACAATCAGCGGGGCCACGTCCATCAGCATCCCGAGAAAAATCAGGAGTACATTAATGAGCAGGAACAGGATGATCGGATTTGCGGTTGTGGAAAGCATCGCGTTCATCACCGCTGCCGGAACCTGGAGCCGGGTGAGCAACCAGGCGAATGCGGATGCCGACGCGATGAGAAAGAGCACCGTTGCGATGGTGCGTACCGAGTCGTACAGAATCGGCCAGATGTCCCTGAGCTTGAGTTCCCGGTAGACGAATATTCCCAGAAATGCGGCGTAGAATACCGCAATTGCCGATGCTTCGGTAGCGGTGAACACACCGAGCGCGATTCCGCCCACAATAATGACCGCCGCGAACACCGCCAGCATCCCGTCGACCGATATCCGGACGCACTGGCGCAGCGGCGGGCGCTTCTCCCTCGGGTACCCGCGCCTGACCGCGATGATGTACGACGTGATCATCAGACTGATACCGATCATGATTCCGGGTACGTATCCGGCCAGGAACAGCCGGCCAACCGATACACCACCTGCGGCCATCGCGTAGATGATCATGTTGTGGCTTGGAGGAATGATAATCCCCTGCGTCGCCGAGGCGACGGTCAGGGCGGTGGAGAACTCGTTGTCGTATCCCTTCTGGCGCATCATCGGGATCATGATCGGTCCGGTCGAGGAGATATCGGCGATGGCCGATCCCGACACCCCACCAAAGAGCATCGACTGAATGCAGTTGACCATGGCCAGCCCGCCGCGAAACGGCCCGACGATGATGTAGGCAAAGTCGACGATCCTTCTGGCCACGCCACCCTTGGCCATGATCGACCCGGCGAGAACGAACAGGGGGATGGCGATCAGCGGGAAGGACTGCAGACCGGTGGCGATTCGTTGTGCGACGATCACCGCGGGAAACCCCATGTACCAGGTTGTCACCAGCGACGAGATCGCGAGACAGAACGCGACGGGAACACCGGCAAACGCCAGAACCAGAAACAGTCCAATCAATACAACGGCGGGAGGCATTTGGCGCTCGCTCCTTTATTCCGGGGAATCGGGTGAGGATGGGGTGAAGTGTTCCATCAGACGAACAATGCCCTTGGAGGTTGAGAACAGGATGATCAGCGCGGCTGAGATCGGGACCACCAGATAGGTTCGTCCGATGGATATGCGAAGCGCCGACCAGGTTCCGGTGATCCGGTTGACCAGCTGCAGACCCTGCAGAAAAAAGTAGACCGCGAATCCCGCGATCAGAAAATCGCTCAGCGAGCGCGCCATCACCTTCGCGGTTGGGGGAAGACGATCAGCGAGCACGTTGAGCCCGATGTGCGAGTCGGTCCAGAGCGCCCCGGAGGCCCCGAGGATGCCGATCCATATCATCATAATGATAGACAGCTCTTCGGCCCAGAACTGCCCGGTGTTGAGAACGTGGCGCGCGAATACCTGCCAACCGACGAACACCGCGAGCGCTCCCACCATCAGCGCGGTTAATCCGGTTACCACCTTTTCCAGTACGTTCAGAATCCGTCTCAGTTTCATCGGCGCTCCACCCGTTTGCCCAGAACCGCCCGGATCACGGTCCGGGCGGTGTTTTGTGTTTTTCGCAGGAGGCGGGCTGTCCGCCCCGTACACGACGTTACTTGTTCATGATCTGGCGGATCAACCCGGGACCGACGATCGGATCGTATTGATCGTAGATCGGTTGCACGATGGCCTGGAACTGGCGAATGTCGTTGACCTCGTTGAACTCCATACCACGGGAGGCGAGTTCGCTTTTGGCTTCTTCCACGTAATCGTTCCAGATCTGTGTGTGAAACGGAGCGGTTGCCGCAGCCGCTTCCATCAGGGCCGTCTGGAGGTTGGCAGGAAGCGCGTTGAACGAATCGGCGCTCATGATCAGAATGTCGGGAATCGATACGTGGCGGGTGTAGGAGTAGTACTTCGCCACTTCCTGCATGTTGAACGCAATGACGGTTGGCTCGTTGTTTTCCCACCCGTCGATCACATTCTGTTGAAGAGCGACGTAGACTTCGCCCTGGCCCATGGGTACCGCGGTTGCGCCGAGTGCGTTGATGGTGTCGATCAGCGGAGCGCTTGGCATGACGCGGATCTTCTGTCTACGCATGTCCGCGGGGGTTCGGATTGGCCGGGTCGAGGTGGTGACGCTGCGGAAACCGGAGTCCATGAAGGTAAGTCCCTTGAATCCATTCTGGGCAAGCTCGGCCATCAGCCGATCACCGATCTCACCGCGGAGAACCGCGTGCTGATGCGCCTGGTCGCGGAAAATGAACGGAAGGCTTACCACCTGGAGGCTGTCAGAAAACTGCCCGAGCGGTGCAGCCGAGACTTTGGTCACGTCGATGGTGCCAAGCTGGATCCCTTCGATGTAGTCGCGCTCATCACCGAGCTGGCCGCCACCGTAGACGGTGATGTCGATCTGGCCGTTGGTGCGCTGACGGACTTCGTCGGCAAAGAACACCAGCGACTTGTGGACCGGGTGGCTTTCGGGAAGCACCGAGGCCAGCGACCACTCGTACACCTGGGCCGTTGCGGCCTGCTGGCTTCCACCGGCGAACGTCATGGCGGACGCGATTAACCCAACAATAAGAACGAACAGAATCGTTTTCTTCATTGTCCTCTCCTTTTCTT
>SKWC01000432.1 GCA_007129145.1 Rubritepida sp. | reverse complement strand
CTCTCGGTGCTGCTGGTGCTGCTTGGGCTGGCGGGCTTCCTGGCGGGCACCGTCGGGCTGCTGCGCTTTCCCGACACCCACAGCCGGCTGCATGCGCTGACCAAGGCGGACAATCTCGGCCTCGGGCTGATCGTGCTCGGCCTCGTGCTGCAGGCCGATGGCGTGGCGACCATCCTGAAGCTGTTCCTCATCTGGGCGCTGGCGATCGTCGCTGCCGCAACCGCGGCGCAGTTGGTCGCGCGCAGCGCGCTGGAGGAAGGGCCGCGGAGCGCGCTGGAGGAAGGCCCGCGCAGCGCGCTGGAGCACCGCGAGGGGCCGGGCGCGCCATGACCGGGCTGGTCTTCGACCTGCTGCTCTGCGCCCTGCTGCTGGCGGCCGGCCTCGCCGCCGTCGTGGCGCGCGGGCTGTTCGCCGGCGTGGTGTTCTTCATCGCCTATGGGGTCTTCGTCGCCCTCGGCTGGCTGCGGCTGGACGCCATCGATGTCGCGCTGGCCGAGGCCGCGATCGGCGCGGGGCTGACCGGCGTGCTGCTGCTGGGCGCGATCGGGCAGCTCAGCCGCGCCGGCGCGGAGGCGCCCGCGCCGCGCCCCAACATCCCGCTCGCGCTGGCCTGCGGTGGGCTCAGCCTGCTGCTGGGCGCGGCCTTCCTCGCCCTGCCCGACGCGCCGGGGCTGCAGGCCGAGGTGGCCGCGGCCCTGCCCATCTCAGGCGCCGAGAACCCGGTCACCGCGGTGCTGCTGAACTTCCGCGCGATCGACACCCTGCTCGAGAGCATCGTGCTGACGGCCGTGCTGGTCGGCGTCTGGGCGCTGGCCCGAGACGATGCCTGGGGCTGCCGGCCGGGCCTGCCGCAGCGGGTAAGGCCCGATGGCGTGCTGGCCGGCTTCGGTCGGCTGCTGCCGCCGCTCGGCCTGATGGTGGGCGTCTATCTGGTCTGGGCCGGCACCAAGCAGCCGGGCGGCGCCTTCCAGGGCGGCACGGTGCTGGCCGCGGTCTGGCTGCTGGCGGCCATGGCCGGCGCGGTCACCGCGCCGCGCGTGACCGACCTGCTGCTGCGCGCGGCACTGGTGGCGGGGCCGATCCTGTTCCTGGCCGTCGGCATCGCGGGCGCGCTGGGGGGCAGCTTCCTGGGGCTTGCGCCGGCGGTCGCAGGGCCGCTGATCCTCGCCATCGAGGTCGCGCTGACCCTGTCCATCGCCAGCACGCTGGCGCTGCTGGTGCTTGGCCCGCCGGAGGCGCGCGCATGAGCGGCTTCGTCACATTCTTCGGCCTGGCCGGGGCGGGGCTGATCGGCCTTGGCCTCTATGGCTTCCTCGCGCATGCGCATCTGCTACGGCGGCTGCTCTCCTTCAATGTGATGGGCTCGGGCGTGTTCCTGATGTTCGGCGCGGCCGCCGCGCGCAGCCCGGCGCTGGGCGCGGATGCGGTGCCGCAGGCGCTGATCATCACCGGCATCGTGGTGAAGCTTGCCGGCACGGCGCTGGCGGTGGCGCTGCTGGTGCAGCTGGCCCGAAGCCTGGGCCGCGCCGCCCTGCCCGAGGATGAGGAGGGCCCCCGGGCGTGACCACGCTGCTGCTCGCCCTGCCGGTGGCGCTGCCGCTGCTGGCCGCGCTGATCGCCGTCGCCGCCGCGCGCATCGCCGCCGATCTCGCGATGGCGACGGGGCTTCTCGTGCTCGGCCTCGCGGTCTGGCTGGTGGCGGAGGTCGCCCACGCCGGGCCGGTGAGCATTGCGCTGGGCGGCTGGGAGGCGCCGCTGGGCATCGTGCTGCATGCCGATGGGCTGGGGGCTTCCTTCCTGCTGGTGACCGCGCTGATCATGGCGGCGGTGCTGCCCGCCGCGCGTCAGGGCTTCGCCGACCGGGGCGCCGAGACACGGGCAGGCTTCGCCTTCTGGCCGCTGGCGCTGCTGCTGTTCGCGGGAATGAACACCGCCTTCCTCTCGCGCGACCTGTTCAACCTGTTCGTGGCGCTGGAGCTGCTGACGCTGTCCGCCGTCGCGCTGGTGGCGATCGAGGGCAAGGCCGAGACCATCACGGCGGCGCTGCGCTACATGATCTTCGCGCTGCTCGGCTCGGTGCTGTTCCTGCTGGGGGCGGCGCTGGCCTATTCCGCCTATGCCACGCTCGACATGACGCGGCTGGCCGGCGTGGCGGCCGGCGATTGGCCGATGGCGGCGGCGGTGGCGCTGATGACGCTCGGGCTTGCCATCAAGACCGCGCTGTTCCCCTTCCATGCCTGGCTGCCGCCCGCGCATTCGGGCGCCCCCGCGCCGGCCAGCGCCATGCTCTCGGCGCTGGTGCCCAAGGCATCCTTCGTCATCATGCTGCGGCTGTGGTTCGAGGTGGTGCCCGACCTCGCCTCGCCGCTGCTGGTGCTGGTGCTGGGCAGCCTCGGCGCGGTCGCGGTGGTCTGGGGCTCGCTGCTGGCGATCGGCCAGGCGCGGCTGAAGCTGATCATCGCCTATTCCACCGTGGCGCAGCTCGGCTACCTGTTCCTCGTGTTCCCGCTGGCGGGCGGGGTGGGGGCGGCGCAGCCCTGGGCAGCGGGCGCCTGGACGGCGGTGTCGTTCCACGCCTTCTCGCATGCGCTGGCCAAGGCGGCGATGTTCCTCGCGGCCGGGCTGTTCCTGCGCGCCGTGGGGCATGACCGGCTGGAGGGGCTGCGCGGCCTGGCCCGCGCCATGCCCATCGCCTGCTTCGCCTTCGGGCTCTCGGCGATCGCGCTGATGGGGCTGCCGCCCTCGGGCGGCTTCACCGCGAAATACCTGCTGCTGACCTCCGCCTTCGCCTCGGGCCAATGGATCTGGGGCGTGGTGCTGGTGGCCGGCGGCCTGCTGGCGGCGGTCTATCTGTTCCGGCCGCTGAACCTGATGTTCAGCAAGGAGGGCGCCGACCCCGCCACACTGCGACCCGTGCCGCGCGGCGAGCAGGCGCTGCCGCTGCTGCTGGCGCTGGCGGCCATCCTCCTGGGCATCGCCTCCTCCGGCCCCTTCGATTTCCTGCAGATCGGCCGGCCCGGTGATGCGGCGGCGGGCCTCGCGCCATGACCGCCGTGCTGCCCGTGCTGATCCTGGCCACCTCGCTGGTGCCGGCGATGCTGATCTTCTGGCTGCCGGAGCGCGAGGCGCGGCTGCGCGCCTGGCTCAACCTCGGCGGTGCCGCGGTGAAGCTGCTGCTGGTTGTGTTCCTGATGCTGGAGGTGGCGGATGGCGCGCTGCATGAGGCGCGCATCGACCTCGCCCCCGGCCTCTACCTGCTGCTGCGGGTGGATGCGCTGTCGCTGTTGTTCGTCAGCCTCTCGGCCTTCCTGTGGCTGCTCACCACCATCTATGCCATCGCCTATTTCGGCGACAGTCCCAACCTCTCGCGCTTTTTCGGCTTCTTCAGCCTGTGCGTGGCGGCCACCACCGGCCTCGCGCTGGCCGGCACCCTCATCACCTTCTTCATCTTCTTCGAGCTGCTGACGCTGTCCACCTGGCCGCTTGTCGTCCACAAGGAGGATCGCAAGTCGGTCGAGGCGGGGCGCCTCTACCTCGCCTATTCGCTGCCGGGCAGTGCCGCGCTGCTGGTCGCGATCATCTGGCTGGAGAGTGCGACGGGCCCGATCATCTTCGCCGAGCCCGCAAATCTGCGCGTGCTCGGCGATGCCAGCCTGATCGCCATCTTCGCGCTGTTCGTGCTGGGGGTCGGGGTGAAGGCGGCGCTGATCCCGCTGCATGGGTGGCTGCCGGCCGCCATGGCGGCCCCCGCGCCGGTCAGCGCGCTGCTGCATGCGGTGGCGGTGGTGAAGGCCGGCGCCTTCGGCGTGGTGCGCGTCATCCATGACGTGTTCGGCATCGGCCTCGTGACCGAGCTCGGCGTCGGGCTGGCGCTCGCGCTGCTCGCGTCCGCCACCATCATCTGGGCCTCGCTGCGCGCGCTGCAGCAGACCGAGGTCAAGAAGCGCCTGGCCTTCTCCACCGTCAGCCAGGTCTCCTACATCGTGCTGGGCGTGGCGCTGGCCGGGCCCCTCGCCATGGTCGGCGGCCTCGTGCACCTCGTGCACCAGGGGCTGATGAAGATCACCCTGTTCTTCTGCGCCGGCCTCTATGACGAGCGCGGGGGCGCGACGCGCATCGTCCAGCTCGACGGCATGGGCCGGCGCATGCCCTGGACCTCGGTCTGCTTCACCATCGGCGCGATGGGGATGATCGGCATCCCCCCGGTCGCGGGCTTCGTCTCGAAATTCTACCTCGGCCTCGGCGCGCTGCAGGCGGGGGCACCCTGGGTGATCGGCGTGCTGGCGGCATCGGCGCTGCTCAATGCGGCCTATTTCATGCCCATGCTGTACCGCATCTGGTTCGGCGAACCCGCGCCCGACGCGCCGCAGGCCGATGAGCGCAGCCCCGGCATGCTGGTGCCGGCCGTGCTGACGGCGGCGGCCTCGCTGGCGGCGGGGCTGCTGGCGGGGGCGGCGGTCAGCCCGCTCGGCTGGGCGAGCCTGATCGCGGAGGGCTACCAGCGATGAACCTGGTCACCGGCCCGCTGCTGCCGCTGGCGGCCCTCGCCTGGCCTCTGGTGCT
>SKWC01000385.1 GCA_007129145.1 Rubritepida sp. | reverse complement strand
TGCCCGATGCGGGGTTGATCCTCTGGGCGCTGGTCGCGGTGGGCGCACCGCTGGGCTATGCCACCGCGAACCTCGTCGCCGTGCAATGGGCGCCGGGCGGCACGCCCGCCTTGCCGCTGGCGGCCGGCACCATGCTGGCCGCGGCCGCCTTCCTGGGGCTGTTCGGCGCGGGCCTCGGCCCGTGGCACTGGCCGTTCACCGGCACAGCCCTGGCCGATGCGCTGGTGCTGGCGCAGGCCGTCCTCACCGCGCTGGCCTACCTCATGTTCTTCCGGCTGATCGCCGGCGCGGGTGCGGTGGTGACCAGCCAGGTCGGCTATGTCGCCACCATCACCGGCGTGTTCTGGGGGGCCATCTTCTTCCAGGAGCGCATGGGCTGGCTCGCGCTGCCCGCCGTCGTGCTGATCTTCGCGGGGCTTTGGCTGGTCACGCGCCGCCCCGCGCGCCCGGTCGTCATGGAAGCGCCGCCACCCCGGTGATCTCCACCTTCCAGGCCGGGTCCACCAGCGGCGCCTGGATGGTGAAGCGCGCGGGCTTGGCGGCGGGGTCGAGCCAGGCGTCCCAGGCGCGGTTCATCGCCGGCGCGTCGCGGATGTCGGCCAGGATGACCTGCACGCTCAGCAGCCGGGACTTGCTGGTGCCGGCCTCGGCCAGCAGCGCGTCGATCTGGCGCAGCACATCGGCGGTCTGGCCTTCCGCGTCCAGGCTGGCGTCATCCGCCACCTGCCCCGCCAGCCACACAAGGCCGCCATGCACCACCGCGCCGGACAGGCGCCCTTCCTCGGCCAGACGTCGGATCATCGGTCTCTCCCTGCTCAGATCTCTTCCACCTGCGCGACCCCGCGCAGCGTCTTCATCGCCTGCACCATCCGCGGCGAGACGTTCCAGCCGCCGGGCAGGGTTATCTCCACCTCCTGGCCGGGCGCGAGGCGCGGGATCAGGCTGACGCGCCCCTTGCCGCGGCCGTCGCGCTCCAGCAGGGCGCGGATGTCGGGCAGGGCGGTCTCGGCCTCGATGTGGATGCGCATGCCCTGGCCCACCCCCGCGGCGGCGCGGTCCAGCGATTCCACCTCCTGCGCGGTCAGGCGCAGGCTCTCGCCCTCCAGCCGGGCCTCGGCCGTGATCAGCACGGCCTTGCCCTCCTCCAGCAATTCGCGGCAGCGGTTCAGCACCTCGCTGAACAGCGTCACCTCATAGGCGCCGGTCTGGTCGGACAGGTTCACCCAGGCCATGCGGCTGCCGGTGCGGGTGTTGCGCTCCTTGCGGCCGGTGACGGTCCCCGCGAGCTTGAGGCGCCCCGTGCCGGCGCGCGCGCGCTCCGTGATGCGCACGGCCGGCGTGACGCCCAGCCGCGCCAGCGCCGCCTTGTAGGTGTCCAGCGGATGCGCCGAGAGGTGGAAGCCGATCGCCTCGGCCTCGAAGCCCAGCTTGTCCAGCGTGGGCCAGTCCGGCATGTCGGGCAGGCGCAGCATGGGCGGGCCCTGGTCCACCTCGGCGAACAGGCCGATCTGGTTGCTGGCGCGGTCCTCGGCGCTGGCCTGGGCGCGGCGCAGGATGGTCTCGGCGCCTGCCACCACCCGGGCGCGGTTGCCGTCCAGGCTGTCGAAGGCGCCGGCCTTGGCCAGGTTCTCCAGTTGCATCTTGTTCAGCAGCCGCGGGTCCACCCGGGCCGCGAAATCCGCGAGGCTGGCGAAAACCCCGCCCGTGGCGCGCGCAGCCACCAGGTCGCGCATGGCCTGCGCGCCGACGCGCTTCACCGCCGCCAGCGCGAAGCGGATGGCCGGCGCCTGTGCCGTCTGCTCGATGGTGAATTCCGCGCCCGAGCGGTTGATGTCGGGCGGCAGCACCTTGATGCCCAGCCGCGTCGCCTCCTGCATGTGCGACGCCAGCTTGTCCGTGCGGTCGATGTCCAGCGTCATGGAGGCCGCGAGGAAGGCGACCGGGTGGTTCGCCTTCAGCCAGGCGGTCTGGTAGGCGACCAGGGCGTAGGCGGCGGCGTGGGATTTGTTGAAGCCGTAGTTGGCGAATTTCTCCATCAGGTCGAAGACCTCGCCGGCCTTCGCCGCGGGCACGCCGTTCTGCTCGGCGCCGGCGCAGAAGATGTCGCGCTGCTTCGCCATCTCCTCGCGGTTCTTCTTGCCCATGGCGCGGCGCAGCAGGTCCGCGCCGCCGAGCGAATAGCCCGCCATGACCTGGGCGATCTGCATCACCTGCTCCTGGTAGACCATGATGCCGTAGGTCTCGGCCAGGATCGCATGGATGGAGGGGTGCGGCGCCGCCCAGGGCTCGCCATGCTTGCGGGCGCAATAGGCCGGGATGTTCTCCATCGGCCCCGGCCGGTAGAGCGAGACGGCGGCGATCAGATCCTCGAAGCGGTCGGGGCGCATGGCGCGCAGGCAGTCGCGCATCCCCTGGCCTTCGAACTGGAACACCCCGGCCGCGTCGCCGCGCGCCAGCATGGCGTAGGTCGCGGCGTCATCGAGCGGCAGCGCGTCCAGGTCCACCGCCACCCCCTGCGCCGCCAGCAACTCCACCGCCCGGCGCAGCACCGTCAGCGTCTTCAGGCCGAGGAAGTCGAACTTCACCAGGGAAGCCTGCTCGACATGCTTCATCGAATACTGGGTGATGAGATGCGGCGAGCGCGGGTCGCGGTAGATCGCGGTGATCTCGGTCAGCGGCCGGCGGCCGATGACCACGCCGGCCGCATGGGTCGAGGCGTTGCGGTAGAGCCCCTCCACCTGGCCCGCGATGTCCAGCAGCCGCGCCACGCCCTCATCGCCGTCGCGCATCTCCTGCAGGCGCGGCTCGCCGGCGATGGCGTCCTTCAGATTGACCGGGTTGGCGGGGTTGTTGGGGATCAGGCTCGCGATGCGGTCCACCTGGCCATAGGGCATGCCCAGCACGCGGCCCACGTCGCGCACCGCCGCCTTCGCCTGGAGCTTGCCGAAGGTGATGATCTGCGCGACCCGCTCCGCGCCGTATTCGCGGCGGACGTAGTCGATCACCTCGTCGCGCCGGTCCTGGCAGAAGTCGATGTCGAAATCCGGCATCGAGACGCGCTCGGGGTTCAGGAAGCGCTCGAACAGCAGGCCGAAGCGCAGCGGGTCGAGGTCGGTGATGGACAGCGCCCAGGCCGCGACCGAACCGGCCCCCGAGCCGCGCCCCGGCCCCACCGGGATGCCCTGCGCCTTCGCCCATTGGATGAAGTCCGCGACAATGAGGAAATAGCCCGAGAAGCCCATCTGCTCGATGACGGTGAGTTCGTATTCCAGGCGCTCGGCATGCACGGGCGGCACGCCCTCGGGGAAGCGGCGGGCGAGGCCCGTGCGGGCCATGTCGGCCACCGTCTCGGCCTCGGTGCGGCCGGGCTGGACCTTGGGGCAGATGGGCAGTTCGGGCTTCTTCACCTCGGCCATCACGGCGCACATGCGCGCGATGGCCAACGTGTTGTCGCAGGCCTCGGGCAGGTCGTGGAACAGGGCGCGCATGGTGGCGGGCGGCTTGAACCAGTGCTCGGGGGTGACGCGGCGGCGGCCGGCCTCGGTCAGCAGCCGGCCCTCGGCGATGCACAGCAGCGCGTCATGCGCCTCATGCATCGCGGGTTCGGCGAAATACACGTCGTTGGTGGCGACGATGGGCAGGGCGGCGGCGTCCGCCAGCCGCAGCAGCCCGGGCTCCAGCGCCGCCTGGTCGGCCGTGCCGTGGCGCATGAGCTCGACGGCGAGGCGGTCGGGGAAGGCCTCGCCGAGGGCGGCCAGCAGCGCCCCGGCCGCGGCGCCGCGCCCCTCGCGCAGCAGCCGCGACAGCGGGCCATGGTCGCCGCCGCTCAGCAGGAAGATGCCCTGCTGGTGGTCGCGCAGCTGGTCCAGCGTGACGGCGGGCTTGCCCGAGGGGTCCTCGTTCAGCCAGCCCAGCGAGGAGAGCTTCTGCAGATTCGCCCAGCCCGGCGCGTCCATGGCCAGCGCCACCAGCACATCGGCGCCCTGGCGGTGCGGGTCGGTTGTGGCCTCGCCGCGGGCCAGCCAAAGCTGGCAGCCCATGATGGGCTGGATGCCCTTGCCGGCGGCGGCCTGGGCGAATTCCAGCGCGCCGAACAGATTGGCCGTGTCGGTCAGCGCCACGGCCGGCATGTGCGCGGCCAGCGCCAGCGCCGAGAGCTTCTCGGCCTTGATGGCGCCCTCGCTCAGCGAATAGGCCGAATGGGCATGGAGGTGGATGAAGCCGTCGCCGTTCATGCCGGGCATCCTCTCACGCCGGGACGATTCGCCCCTCGCGCAGCGTCACCACCCGGTCCATGCGGCGGGCGAGATCGGCGTTGTGGGTGGCGATCAGCGCCGCGAGGCCGCGCCCGCGCGCCTGGGCCAGCAATTCCTCGAAGACGCGGTCCGCGGTGCCGCTGTCCAGGTTGCCGGTCGGTTCGTCGGCCAGCAGCACGGCCGGGTCATTGGCCAGCGCGCGGGCGATGGCCACCCGCTGCTGCTCGCCGCCCGAGAGCTTGCCCGGCCGGTGCTCCAGCCGCGCGGACAGGCCGAACACGCCCAGCAGCGCCTCGGCGCGGGCGCGGGCGTCG
>SKWC01000336.1 GCA_007129145.1 Rubritepida sp. | reverse complement strand
GTTCTGCGGTTGCACGGTCGCGCCGGGCCAGCGCGACCACGGCGAACGGCGCTGATCCGGCCCCCGGCCTTTCCCGCCGGGGATGCGCGGGTTACACCGGGTTCAGGCACACAACGCCAAGGAGGTATCCAGGCATGACCAAGATCACCCGCAACGCCAGCAACGAGATCCTGTCCAACTCGGTCGAGTATCACAACTTCGTCTTTTGCGCCGGCATGACGGCCGACGACCTGAGCCAGGACATCACCGGCCAGACCCGCCAGGTCATCGCCAAGATCGACGCCGCGCTGGAGACCAACGGCACCGACAAGACCCGCCTGCTGACCGTGCAGATCTGGCTGAAGGACATCCGCGACCGCGACGCGATGAACAAGGTGTGGGTGGAGTGGCTGGGCGATGCCGGCCGTCCGGCGCGCGCCTGCGTCGAGGCGAACATGGCCAGCTCGCGCCATCTTGTCGAAATTATGGTGATGGCCTGCAAGTAACAGGGCAGATTATTCGCCAAGCATGAATGGGTGGGCCGTCGCCCACCCATGACTTCCCTGTCCCGCGCCGGTACACATCACGCCCGTCACTGTGGCATTTCTGCCGCCACAGCGTGGCATCGGCGCGGGAAGCGCATCCTTCTAGGATCGGCGTCCTTTTTCCGGTCCTGACAGGCGCAAGGTTCCAGCGAATCACGCGATATTGCCGAAGATGTCGCCCCGCGGGGTTGAGCCTCGTGGCCGCCTGCCCGACACGCGATGCATGTCTGCCTTCCGTCCGTTGCATCCAGAAGGGGTGTCCATGCGCCGCATCGCATCGCTTCGCAGCCTCGCGCTTGGCCTGATCGCCGCCCCACTGCTGGCATTCGCCCCGGGTGCCCTCGCTTCGCCGGGTGATCCCCGCGCGGAAATCCGCCCGCAGCGCCCCTCCCTGGTCGCGCTTCCGATGCCGCCGCGCCCCATGCCGCCCATCCCGCAGGCTGCGCCCGCGGTGACGCGCGCGGTGGCCGGGCCCGTCGGCCTGTCCTGCGTGCCCTATGCGCGGCAGGTCTCGGGCATCCAGATCCGTGGCAACGCGCGCGAATGGTGGCAGGCGGCGGCCGGGCGCTACGCCCGCGGCCAGCGGCCCGAGGCCGGCGCGGTGCTGGCCTTCCCGCCCTCGGGGCGGATGCGCCTTGGCCATGTCGCGGTGGTCTCGCGCGTCATCAACCCGCGCCTGATTGAGATCGACCACAGCAATTGGCGGGGCCCGGGCATCCGTCCGCGCCAGGCGATGCGCGGCGTGCGCGTGCAGGACGTGTCCGAGAACAACGATTGGACGCGGGTGCGCGTGCAGACCGGCTGGACATCGAATGCCTTCGGCCGGGTCTTCCCGACCCATGGCTTCATCTACAACCGCCCGCCCGCCTCCATGATGGCCGAAGGCGGCCCGGCGCGGCGCTGAAGCGCCCTCAGACGGAGCGCGGCCGCGCCAGTTCCGGCACCACCAGCTTGCGCACCGCGGCCTCGCCGGCAGCGGCCACGCGCTCCGGCCCGATGGCCGCCAGCGGGTCGGCGCTGTTGCGCCAAGCCTTGTATTCGTCCTCGTAGTCCCACCCCAGCCCCTCGGCCAGCAGGTGCACCCAGTTCAGCACCCGCACGCCGTGGTCGCGCTCCAGCCCCACCATCTCCCGGTGGCAGGAGTGGAAGATGGTGATCAGCGTGTCCGCCCCCGATTCGCGCACCGCATCCAGGGTGGCGCGCAGGTGGTCGGGCAGGGCGCCGGGGACATTGGCCAGGCCGAAGCACATGTAGGAAGCGCCGCGCAGCGGATGGTCCACATGGGCGGCGCCGGGCACCATCTCCAGCAGGGCGGGGATGATGTCGTTCACCGGGCTGCGGTCCTGGAAGCCGATGTGCCGGTCCACCATGAAGCGCGCGGGCACCTGCCGGGACAGCAGGGGGGCCAGCGCCTCGCGCCGCTCCCACAGGGCTTCGCTCAGGTGGCGGCTGTCGAAGCCCTGCTCCTGCGACTGGCCCATGAAGTCGTCGAGGTTCATGTGGCAGGAAGGGCACCAGGTGATGACGCGCCCCGCGCCGCTGTCGCGGAACTTCGCCATGGTGCGGTTGGCCATGCCCTCGGCGATGCGCGGGGTGCTTTCCTTGGGGCTGCCGCAGCAGGCGCCGGGGCCGCCGGTGGGCGCGGCCTCCACCCCCACCGCCTGCAGCATCTTCTGGCCGAGGCGGATGATCTCGGCGTGGCGCGTCATGTTGCAGCCGTACCAGAACAGGTTGTCGGTCATAGCCAATCCTTCTGTTCGTCCTCGGTGAAGCCCAGCCGCGCGAAGGCCTTGGCGCGCGACATCGCCTCCAGCGCGTCGCGCCTGGGCAGCGCGCCCGTCTCATTGGCCCGCCACTTGGCCAGGCGCAGCATCAGCATGGGGTTCACCGCCTCGGGGCAAGCGGCGTTGCAGGAACCGCTGCGGGTGCAGGCGTTGATCCAGTCCCGCGCGCCCGGGCTGCCGGGGCCGCCCTGCAGCACCTCCAGCACGCCGCGCACCAAGTCGGGCGCGGCCACCCCCTGGGCGGCGGGCGCGTAGGGCAGCATCGGGCAGGCCTCGGCGCAGGCGCCGCAGCGCGTGCAGGCGGCCTCCATCCGCGCCGTCTCGGTCGCGCGCAGGGCGCTCCAGTCGGGGTGGTTCACCATGGGCTCACCAGAAATTCACCCGCTCCCAGATGGCGATCACCTCGCGGCCGCCATCCACGACATGATAGCACTCATGCGCCGCCGCCGTCAGGCAAGTGTGGTTGGGCGCGATGCGCAGCTTCGCACCCACGGCCAGCATGGGCATGGGCGCGGCCTCGCCATGCTCCTGGTGGACGCGGGTGACCAGCGCCCCGTCGAAGGCGGGCAGCCCGTCGATGTCCAGCAGCTTGCCGAAGCCATAGTCATGCGGCGCCTTCTCGGTGCTGCGGTCCTTGGACAGCGCCAGCGCCCCGGCATCCAGCAGCAGCGCGCCGCGCGCCGGCTTGCGGCCGATCACGCTGGCCAGCACCGTCATGGCGATGTCGGCCTCGGCATGGGTGCCGAGCTGCGCCTGGAACAGGTCCCCGAACATGTAGACGCCCGCGCGCACCTCGGTGATGCCGTCCAGATGCGCGGCATGCAGCGCTGTGGGCGAGGAGCCCAGGCTCACGATCCGCACCTTGAGCCCGGCTTCGCGCAGCGCCTCGGCCGCCGCCACCGCGCCAGCGCGCTCGACTTCCGCGATGGCGGTCATCTCCGCGTCGGAGCGCCCGCCATAGGAGTGCCCGGCATGGGTGAAGATGCCGGCCAGCCGGTCGCCCAGGGCGCGCGCCACCTCCAGCGCCGCCTCGGGCGGCACGCCGCCGCGGCCCTCGCCCACATCCACCTCGACCAGCGCCTCGATGGGGCCGGGGTGGGCGGCGATGGCGGCGGCGACCTCGGCATCGTCGGTGATGACCTTCACCGCGGCCCCATCGGCGTTCAGCGCCGCCACGGCGTCCAGCTTCTGCGGCGTGATGCCCACGCCATAGATCTGGTCGCGCCAGCCGCCCTCGGCGAAATACCGCGCCTCGGCGAGCGTGCTGACGGTGATCGGCCCATGGCCCGGCGCCGCCAGTTCCGCCACCGCGCGCGACTTCGCGGTCTTCATGTGCGGGCGCAGCACCACGTCCCGATGCCGCGCCACGGCCGCCTGCATATGCGCGAGGTTGCGCTTCAGGATGCCGAGGTCGAGCACCAGCGCGGGGGTGGGGATGTCCTCGAGCCTCATCCTTCGGCCTCCGGGTCCAGCGGCAGCATGGGCCGCGGCAGCTTGTTCCAGTCGAAGCGCGACAGGATGGGCGAGGTCAGCCCCGGCGCGTCCACCTCGACGATGCGCCCGTGGTCGAAAAACTCGTCGAAGCCGCCGCGGAAATGCCCGCGCGACTTGACCACCAGCGCCCGCGCCTGGGCCACGTCGATGCCCAGGTGCTCCAGGAAGGCGGGGTCGGCGCATTGCGTGCGCCCCTCGATCACCACCACGTCGATGCCGCCCAGGCGCAGCCAGGCGGTGCGGCCCATGCGCATGGCGGTGCCGGCGAAGATGCCGCGCCTTCCGGTGACCTGGCCGTCCGACAGGGCGCGCACCTCGGCCTCGGCGGCGAAGGGGCGGGCGAAGGGGTCCTGGCCGGATTCGCGGTTGAAGCGCGCCTCGAAGCGCGCGCCCAGGCCCAGCGCATGCGCCTCGCGCGCCAGATCGGGGTCGTGGATCACGCCGAACACCGCGCCCTGCACGCCCGCCTCGTGGAAGGCCTGCAGCAGCCACATGGTGTTGCCGCGCCCGCCGCCGCCGGGGTTGTCGGCCACATCGGCGAAGGCCAGCGGCACGTCGCTCGACTGCGCGCGGCGCACCGCCTCCGCGATGGGGGTGAGGTTCGCCACGAAACGGTCGCGCCGCGCCCAGAGCTCCGCGGCCAGTTCATCGGCCAGCGCATCGGCGGCACCCTGGCGCGTGGCGGTGACCACCACCGAAAGCCCGGTGAAGGCCGTGTCGCTGTAGGCGAAGCCGCCCATCACCGAGACATTGGCGATCTCGGCATTCTCGGC
>SKWC01000055.1 GCA_007129145.1 Rubritepida sp. | reverse complement strand
TTCTTGTTGTAGTAGCTGACCTGCCCCGTCTTGTCGTCGAAGGCACGCCGCCCCTCCAGCTTCTCCAGCGCCAGCCCGTACATGTGCAGGTGCCGCGTGGGCTTGCCGCCGGTGGTGTGGATGGAGTGGATGTCCTCGGGCATCAGCGCGATCCCCCGCCCGGGCTCCACCATGATCTCCTCGCGCACGCGCATCTCGCAGCGCTCGGGGTCGGAGCCATCGTCCAGGCGGTCATAGACCTTGTTCAGCTCCTGCCCGTCCACGGCCACGACCACCGCCCAGGTGGTGTGGTCATGCGGCTTGGTCTCGTTGCCGGGGTTCAGCGCGTTCAGATACAGGGCGAAGCGGTTGCCATCCTCCTCGCGCAGCAGATAGCGGTTGCTGCCCTTCTCGCCATTGGGCGGGGGCGGGAACTCGGAGGACGGGAACAGGTGCTCCTGCGCGGCCAGCGCCATCAGCTCGGCCTTCATGGCCTCCAGCGCCTCGCGCGTCACGCCCATGCGGGCCTCGATCTCGCGCACGCGGCCCACGGCCGCCGCCACCGCCGCCGCGCGGGCGGCCTTCACATCCATGGTGTTCATGACCGGTTCCTCCTCGGGATGTCCGAACCAACAGCTTAGACCCGCTGGACAGCGCGCGCCACGCCCCGCACATGACCCCCATGTCAGACGTCCCCGCCATCTTCGACCGCCGCCTGGTGGCGCTGCGCCGTGCGCGTGCCGCCGCGCGGGTGGGCCACGTCATGCCGGTGCTGGACGCGGCGGCGGACATCCTGCTGGATCGGCTGGACGACACCACGCGGCGCTTCCACCGCGCGCTCGATCTCGGCGGGCGGGGCGCCGTCGCGCCGCGGCTGGCCGCGCGCGGTGTGGAATTCGTGGTCTCCATGGACCTCGCCCCCGCCATGGCCGCGCGCGCGGGCGGGCTGCCGCTGGCCGCCGATGAGGAATGGCTGCCCTTCGCCCCCGGCAGCTTCGACCTGATCGTGGCCAGCCTCAGCCTGCATGTGGTGAACGACCTGCCCGGCGCGCTGGTCCAGCTTCGCCGCGCCCTGGCCCCCGACGGGCTGTTCCTGGCCAGCCTGCCCGGCCTCGGCGCCCTGCAACCATTGCGTGAGGCGCTCTCCACCGCCGAGGCCGCGCTGCGCGGCGGCATCGCGCCCCGCGTCTCGCCCTTCCCCGAGCTGCGCGACCTCGCGGGGCTGCTGCAGCGCGCGGGCTTCGCCCTGCCGGTGGCCGACCAGGACCGCCTCGACCTCGCCTGGCGCAGCCCGATGGCGCTGGTCGCGGATCTGCGCGCCGCGGGCGAGGCGGCCGCGCTGCTGGCGCGCGACCCCCGCACCCCGCCACGCGCCCTCTTCCCCATGGCCTTCGCGGAACTGCCCCGGGCCATGCCGCTGCCGCTGCTGGTCATGACCGGCTGGGCCCCGCACGAGAGCCAGCAGAAGCCCGCCCGCCCCGGCAGCGCCACCGCGCGGCTGGCCGATGCGCTGGGCGTGGTGGAACGCAAGGCGGGAGAACGGCCGGGGTAAAGGAAGGCGGGCCTGTCGGACGATGAGATCGACTTAAATATATGCAAGAACAATTACGTAGCGCACCTCAACGATATCCTTGCACGAAATTCGATGGTATAAATAAAGCCCGGGGCGAAAGCGGGACATCCGCGCGCGGTTTTTCATGAATATTTGGTGATCGGAAAATTTATTTTGATCAGCTCCGACAAGGATCCTGCTTGGCTGCCAAGAAAATTGCAGTCACCACAGCACGACGCAGGCGAGGGGGATGGCAATCCGGCCATCCCTGCGGCTGTTGCTGCCGACGCCTGGGCCGCCGAGATTTTCGATGGCGGCGGCTTTGCCCTCTACATGGCCGACGCTGCCGGCTCGATAACCTGGTGCAATGCCGCGGCCGCGGAAATCTGGGGCCGCCGGCCTCCCATCCCTGAAGCGCCCTGGTGGGGTGGTGCGACGCTTCTCCGCACCGACGGCACGCCGCTGGCGCTCGAGGAGACCCCGGTGGCGCGGGCCCTGAAGGAGGATCGCTGCATCCGCGCCTCGGTCCTGACGGCCGGGCGTGCGGATGAAGGCCATGTCCCCCTGCTGTGGCACGCCAGCCCGATGCGGGACCGGCATCAGCAGATTGTCGGCGTGGTAAGTGTTCTCGTGGACCTCACCAAGCAGAAGAACACGGAGGCGCGGGTGCGCGGCGCCGCGGTGGCCAAGACCCGTTTCCTCTCGGCCATGAGCCACGAATTCCGGACACCGATCCACGGGATCCTGGGATACGCCGACCTTCTTGCGGATGCCATCGCCGGGCAGACGCCCCTCGGACCGGACCACGCCGGATGGATCGATGACCTGAAGAAGGCCGGGCTGCACCTGTTGGAACTCGTGGACGACGCCATTTCCTTCTCCGATGCATCCTTTGCCGCCGCCCGGCCAATAGCCGCACGCCGCGCCAGCCGCCTCGGTAGGGTCGTCTCCGATGCGGTGAACACGGTGCAAGGCGCGTTTCGTGAGCGTGGGGTGGCCATCATCCTGCACGGGGCGGACCCCGCGCTGGCCGCGGCCATCGATCCGCCCGCCGCACGCCAAGCCCTCCTGGGCGTGCTCCGCGAGGTGGTGCGGCACATGCCCGAGGGCAACAGCGTGGTCTTGTCCTGGGGGGTTTCCAGCGAGGACGGCCTTGCCTTCATCAGCCTGCGGTGTCCTGGCTTGGCCCTGCCCCCCGAGTTGCTGGAGCAGTTACACCTGCCCTTCGCCGGCGCCGATCGCGACACCTATGCGCGAGGGCTGGAGGGGGCGGGCCTTTCCGTCGCGGCGGCGGCAGAGACGCTGCGCGGCTACAATGGACAGCTTGCCATCCTGGGCGGAATGGATGGTGTGCCCGTCACCTTCCGCCTCGCCGTGCCGGTCGCACGCGAGGGGGGTGAAGTCGCCATCCCCACTCCGGCCCCGCAGGCTTCCATGGAGCCGCGCATGCCCGGCCCAGCGCCGCATGCCAGCTTCTCCCTTGCACAGGTTGTCGCGGCGGCCCGGGACATCATCCTGGTCACGGCCGCCGACCTCGATCGCCCTGGCCCGACCATCGTCTACGTGAACCCTGCCTTCACCACGCTCACCGGTTATGCCGCCGAGGAAGTCCTGGGCCGATCGCCGCGCATCCTGCAAGGGCCGGGGACGGATCTCGAGACCCTGCGGCGGGTTGCGGAGGACCTCTCGGCGGGCCGGGAGGCGCGGGCCACCGTCTTGAACTACACTCGCAGTGGTGAACCCTACCACATCGAGATGTACATCGTGCCGCTCCGCAACGGACAGGGGCGGATTTCGCATTTCGCGGCCATCGAGCGTGTCGTGGGCGGAGCGGCGCTGAGCGCCTGAGCGCGGTCGCATGTCCCCGGCACCTCCCTGGGCTTCGAAGAATTCGGGTTGAAGCGCGCGCCCGGCGCGCGCATCTTTCTGGTGCATCATGGATATGACTGGTCGGCTCTGACACATGGACAAGCAAGGCGGCGAAGCGCGCCGCATCACCATCCACACCCCCGAGGATTTCGCGGGGGCCCGCCGCGCGGGCCAGCTCGCCGCCGCCTGCCTCGACATGATCACCGCGCATGTGAAGCCCGGCGTCACCACCGCCGAGCTCGACCAGCTGTGCCACGACTACATGCGCGACCATGGCGCGGTGCCCGCCACGCTGGGCTACCGCGGCTACACCGCATCCTCCTGCATCTCGATCAACCACGTCGTCTGCCACGGCATCCCCGGCGAGCGCGTGCTGGCCGAGGGCGACATCCTCAACATCGACGTCACCGCCCTGCTGGACGGCTGGCACGGCGACACCAGCCGCATGTACACGGTGGGCGAGGTCGCCACCCGCGCCCGGCTGCTGATCGAGGTGACGCATGAGGCGATGATGCGCGGCATCGCCGCGGCCAGGCCCGGCAAGCATTTCGGCGACATCGGCCACGCCATCCAATCCTACGCCGAGAAGCACCGCTTCTCCATCGTGCGCGACTTCTGCGGCCATGGCATCGGCCGCAACTTCCACGAACCGCCCAACGTCCTGCATTTCGGCAAGCCCGGCGAAGGCCCGCGCCTCGCACCCGGCATGTTCTTCACCATCGAGCCCATGGTGAACGCCGGCCGCCCCGAGGTGAAGATTCTCGACGACGGCTGGACCGCCGTGACGCGCGACCGCAGCCTCTCCGCCCAGTTCGAGCACATGGTCGGCATCACCGAGACCGGCTGCGAGGTGTTCACCCTCTCCCCCGCGGGGCTGCACAAGCCGCCCTATGCGTAGCGGCTGATGCGCCGGCGCAAGGGCATGCAGGAAGCCGGCCTCGGCCTCGCGCTGCCGATGCCCGGCCCGCCGCCCGCCTCCACCCCCGCGCCCGCGGCCCCCCCAGCCCAGGCCATCGGCGCCGATGGCCACCGCGCCCGCATGCGCCAGAAGCTGCTCGACGCCGGCCCCTCCGCCCTGCTCGACCACGAATTGCTTGAGATGGTGCTGTTCCTCGCCCTGCCGCGCCGCGACACCAAGCCCATCGCCCGCGCCCTGCTCGCGCGGTTCGGCAGCTTCGCGGATGCCATCGCCGCCCCCCTGCCGGCGCTGCGCCAGGTCGAGGGG
>SKWC01000389.1 GCA_007129145.1 Rubritepida sp. | reverse complement strand
CCCTGGATCGCGGCGCCGCTGCTGGCGGCATTCGCGGCGCATCTGTGGGACATCGCGCGCCGCGGGCCGCGCTGAACGCGGTTCAGCCGGCGCGCCGCCACATCCGCCGGCCGCGCAGGAAGCCCCGGTATCCGAGTTCCAGCGCCTGGGCGATGCCCGGCAGCGAGGCGATCCGCCCCAGCCAGCGCCAACCCGGCAGGCTGCGCCACAGCGCCGCGAAGGCCGCCGCCCCGTCGCGCAGCGACCCGTCGGGAAGCCGCACATGCATCCGCGCCAGCGCCGCCTCGCGGCTGAGGTCGGGCGCGGGGTCGCCGCCCTGGCTCACATCCACGAAGCGCAGCGATTCCGCGCCGCGCTGGCGGCGGTAATGCGCGATCTCGCGCGAGCATACGGGGCAGGCGCCGTCGTAATAAACGGTCGCGCAGCGTTCATCCTGGGGCATGGGTGAGAAATGGGCTGGACGGCCGCGCCGCCAAGCCCATCTCCGCCGCTATGAACCACTTTCCCGACTGGCTGGTGGCCGAACTGCGCTCCGATCACGCGGGCGAGACCGGCGCCGTCATGATCTACCGCGGCATCCTGGCCTTCTGCCGCGACCCCGCGCTGCGCGAATTCGCCGGCCGCCACATGGCCACCGAACAGGGCCATCTGCGCCTGCTGGAGGAGGTGCTGCCGCCCGCGCAGCGTTCGCGCCTGCTGCCGATGTGGCGGGTGGCCGGCTGGCTGACCGGGGCGCTGCCCGCGCTTCTTGGCCCGCGCGCGGTGTACGCCACCATCGACTCGGTCGAGAGCTTCGTGGACCACCACTACCAGCAGCAGATCGACCGGCTGGACGCCGAGGGGATCTTCCCCGAACTGCAGGCCATGCTGGCGCATTGCCAGGAGGAGGAGGTGCACCACCGCGATGAGGCGCGCGAGCGCCACGCCGGCGTGGTGGGTGCCCTGCTGCGGGGCTGGGGCCGCCTGGTCGGCTTCGGCAGCGAGGCCGCGGTCGCGGCCGCACGGCGGATCTAGAGCAGCGTCCCGCCTTCAGCCGAAGATGTCGGCGGGGCTGTCCATCAGCAGCTCGGTCCCCAGCGCATGGCCCAGCGCCTCGGCATCCGCCGCGTCGCCGGTCAGGCTGCGCCGCAGCAGGAAGCTTCCATCGGCGCGCGCCACCAGGCCGGTCAGGCTGATCTGCCCGCCCGGCAGCAGCCGCGCATGGCCGCCGATCGGCGTCCGGCAGGAGCCGTCCAGCGCGCCGAGGAACGCGCGCTCGCACAGGCTGACGGCGCGGGATTCGGGGTCGCAGATGGCGGCCAGCAGCTCATGCAGCTCAATGTCGTCGGCCCGCACCGTGACCCCGATGATGCCCTGGCAGGCGGCGGGGATCATCTCCTCCTCGTGGATCACCACGCCGGCGCGATCCTCGAGACCCAGGCGCTTGAGGCCCGCGATGGCCAGCAGCGAGGCGTCGAACTCGCCGGTGCCGACGCGCGCGAGGCGGGTCTGGACGTTGCCGCGGATGATCTCGCAGCGCAGGTCGGGGCGGGCGTGCAGCAGCTGCGCCTGGCGGCGGACCGAGGCGGTGCCGATCAGCGCGCCGAAGGGCAGGGCGGCGAAGGGCCTGCCATTGGCCTGCATGGCGGCTTCCGCCGCATCGCTGCACGGGCTGCCCAGCACCAGCGCATCGCGCGGGTCCTCGCGGCGCAGGGTGCAGGCCAGCACGACGCCCGCGGGCAGCTCGGTCTCGAGGTCCTTCAGCGAATGGACGGCGAAATCCACGCGGCCATCCAGCAGCGCCTCATGGATCTCCTTCGCGAACAGCCCCTTGCCGCCGATCTCGGCCAGGCGGCGGTCCTGGATGCGGTCGCCGGCGGTGGAGATCTCATGCTCCTCGAAGGCCTCCACCTCGCGCAGGAGGGGGCAGACCGCGCGGATCAGGTCCAGGAAGTGCCGCGTCTGGTAGAGTGCCAGCGGCGAGCCGCGCGTGCCCACCTTCAGGGGCAGCGTCGGGCCATGATGGCGCCGGGCGCGCGCCCGGGCGTGGTGTGGGTGCGCCAGTTCCATTATGCCCTCGCCAGCCCGAGCAGATGGGCCATGTCCTTGAAGAAGATCTTGATGTGCGCCAGCGGATCCTTCCGCACGATCACCTTGTTCATGTAGCCTTCCCAGGTGAGGCGCTGCACGTCCTTGTCCTCGCACATCTTCACGAAATGCTCGCGCGTCCAGTCGTTGCGGTACCAGAAGGTCTGCATGATCCCGAGGATCCAGAACGTCTGGCCGTGTTCCTTCATGAAGCGCTTGCGCGCCATGCGCAGCGCCGCCGCGTCGCCGGTGGCCAGCGCCGCCTGCACCGCCTCGGCGGCCAGGCGGCCGCCCAGCATGGCGTAGTAGATGCCCTCGCCCGACGCAGGCGCAACCACGCCCGCCGTGTCGCCGGCCAGCACCACGTCGCGGCCATTGTCCCACCGGCGCAGCGGCTTCATGGGGATCGGCGCGCCCTCGCGGCGGATGGTCTCGAAGCCCGCGAGGCCGTGGCGTTCGCGCACCTCGGCCGTCGCGCCGCGCAGCGAGAAGCCCTTGCGCGCGCTGCCCGTGCCGATGCTGGCGCTGTCGCCATGGGGGAAGACCCAGGCGTAGAAGTCGGGGCTGGTGCGGCCGTCGTAGATCACGTCGCAGCGATGCGCGTCGTAGTTTGCGCGTGCCGCCGCATCCTCGGGCACCTTCACGATCTCGTGATAGGCGAAGACGCATTTGGGATGCTTGAGGCCGGGGATGGCCTGGCGCGCCAGGTCGCTGCGCGCGCCATTGGCCAGGACCACCATGCGGCCGCGCAGGCGCTGGGTCTCGCCGGCCTTGTCCTCATAGAGGATCACGGCGGTGCCGTCGGGATCGCGCTCCATCGCCGTGGCGGTGCCGGTGACGCGATCCGCACCTTCCTCATCGGCCCGCACGCGCAGCCATTCGTCGAACTCGCAGCGGTCCACCATGCCCACATAGCCCTTGTCCACCGGCATGGGCACGCGCCGGCCCTTGGGCGAGACGATGTCCGCGCAGGTGATCTTCGCCTTGAGCAGATGGTCGGGGATGGCGAAGTCGCGGATGGCCCGCGGCGGGATGGCGCCACCGCAGGGCTTGATGCGCCCCGCGCGGTCCAGCATCGCCACGCGGCACCCGGCCATGGCGAGGTCATGGGCGGCGGTCGCACCCGCAGGGCCGCCGCCGACGACGACGACGTCGTAGGTTTCCGAGGTCAAGAGACGGCCTCCTTCATGGGGGGGACGGGGAAGAATGGGCGGGGCGCCACAGCGAGGCGCGCCGCGAGGACGGCCGCCAGCAGGAACAGCCCGGCCTGGAGAAGAAACACCGCGCCATAGCCGGCCGCGGCACCGCCGAGCGCCGCGCGGGCGATGTCGGCCAACACCGCCCCGGAGAAGCCGCCGATGGCGAAGGCGATGGCCTGCGCCGCGCCCCACAGCCCCATGCGCGTGCCCGCCCGGCCCGCGCCGGCAAGCTGCATCATGCTGGCGATGGCGGCCGCGGCGAAGGCGCCGGTGGCGAAGCCGAAGGCGACATAGACCAGCGTCAGCGGCGGCGTGGCCATCTGCGGCGTCCCGGCCAGCATGATCAGCATCGCCGAGGAGCCTATGCAGCCGCACACCATCCAGCCGCGCAGCGACGCCAGTCGCGCGCCCAGCACGCCGCTGCCGAAGACCGCCATCAGGATCATGCCCGCCAGCGTGCCGGCGTTCTGCAGCCCCGCCAGCGTGGTGGACTGGCCGATCGTCAGGCCGAACACCTGGCCCGCGAAGGGCTCGATGATCAGGTCGCTGAGGTTGTAGGCGAGCATCGAGACGAAGACGAAGATCGTGAAGCGCCGCGCCGTCGGATCGGCCCAGACCTCGCCCAGCACGGCGCGGAAGCTCGGCTTCGGGCCGGCCGGCGCGGGCAGTGGCGGCATGGGGACCGAACTCTCCACCCCACGCACCGCGAGTGCGGCGATGCTGACCGCGATCAGCGACACCACGGCCGAGACCGCGACCAGCCGCTCGGGCGAGAATGGGTCGAGGAAGCGGCCCGCCGTGGTGGCGGTGACCGCGAAGCCCGCGATCATCATCACCCAAAGGATGGTCGCGGCCGGGGCGCGGCGCTGCGGCGCCACCATGGAAGCCAGCAGGGCCAGCAGCGATGTGCCCGCCGCGCCCGAGCCGAGGCCCACCAGGAAGAAGCCCAGCGCCGCCACCGCGATGCCCAGCGCCAGCACGCTGCCCATGAGCGCGACACCCAGCGCCGCCACCGCGCCGCCCGTGCCCAGCACGATCATGCCGCCCACGATCCAGGGCGTGCGCCGCCGGCCCATGTCGCTGCCATAGCCCAGCCGCGGGCGCAGCATCTGCACGCCGTGGTGGATGCCCACCAGCAGCCCCGGCAGCGTGGCCGGCAGCGCCAATTCCACCACCATCACGCGGTTCAGCGTGGTCGTGGTCATGATGATGATGGCACCCAGCGCCGTCTGCACCAGGCCGAGGCGGAAGATCGAGGCCCAGGACAGGCCGACGGGCGTGGTGCTCATGCCATGGCCCTCAGCGCGAAGGCCGCGGCCAGCATCCCCAGCACATAGGGACCGACGCCGGTGGCGTTGT
>SKWC01000467.1 GCA_007129145.1 Rubritepida sp. | reverse complement strand
TTATTCTTACTATTCTTATTATTCTTATTATATATAGTAAAGGCGTCGGTCTCGTTATATGTCTCGTTGTATGTCTCGTTGTATGTCTCGTAGTTTTTTGGGTCTTGGTAATAGTCGTAGTTACAGATATTTATGATGATTGTTCCCGTATGTCTCGTTGTATGTCTCGTTGTATGTGTCATTGTATGTCTCGTGAGCGCACGAATTGCAGTCTGAATGTGGTGTTTTTTGTAACTATCCTTCCGGTAGCCTATTTTCCACGATAAATCTTCAATAATTTGCTCGTAAGTGGTAATTAACTGTCCCCTTTTGAGCTTGATTCCGTTGATTTCGGTGTCTGCAAAACACGCCTTTCGGAGCAGGTACAACCACACCTCCCGAACATGCGGAGGGGCCGTGGAAATCCACGAATCATCAATTACTCTGGGTTGAAGGATGTAGCCGCCTGGTATCATAGGAAAAAAGAAACCCCCCGAAAAACACGGATTTCCCAAGGCACACACGAAGCCATCTCTGGGTTGATCGGGAGGTATTTTTTTAAAAAGTTCATAAACAAATTTATAACTTTTGTATTAATTTCAAAATAGCTACACCCCACCACCACCAAAGTTGTTCATGTTCATCTCGGCTTTTGCCTTGCTGATGATTGAACGGGTGAAATCCATCTGGTGGGTAATTGTGCTGTTGAGCCGGTCAAGCCAGTCAACCAGGTACTGCTCCCGGTGACAGGCGCTTTTTACCAGATCGTTCAACATCTGGGCGGTGGCGCCTGCTTCCCTGCCAAAACGCTTCAGGGTGTCCATGATCTCGGCTCTTTTGGCATCTGAAAGGAGTTTCTTGGCGTCAGCAAGCATCTTTCCTGTTCTGGTAAGATACACCGCGAGCATCGCTCCGTGCTCAATGGCGCCGTTGATGTCGTCAGGAATAAGCAGTTCGGTGAACTCCTGGATGTCCTGCGCTTCTTTCATCATTTCTTCTATCATACGTTCATGCTTTTTCTGCACACACTAAACTGCAAACCGGTATCAATGGACTTGGCCCAGAGAAATTCCGGCTCCACTGCGGTGATCTCGTATATACCTTCAGGAAGGTCTCTTTTGAATTCGCTGTTCAGGTAGAACCAGAAATGATTGCCTTTTTTTGCGTTGAATCGGGCTCCGACCTTACATATCAACTTGTCCATATATTATTTGTTTTAAGTTTTTGCCAAAGATAGTAACTTTTTTTAAAAATAATACTTGTTTATTTAAAAAAATTGTTTTTACTTTGCATAAACTTTAATTATCAGACAAATGGACACCATTCAAATTTTAAAACACAAAACCCGGCTGCTGGCCAAAGCTTTGGGCAATGCCACGCTCTGTGCTGAGGTGGGTTTCAGCCAGACCACCCTGTATCAAAGGCTGGATAAAGGTAATTTTTCTGTCACAGAAGCAGAAAAAATCCAGGAATTGTATGTAAAAACGTTCAACGATGGATGACGTCATCCTGAAGGTCTTTGAGAAACTGCCCGACCGCTTTTTCGGATGGCAGCTTGCAGGCAAAGTCAAGCGCATTATTGACCGCCCGCATATGTATGACGACACCGTGCTCAGGCGACTGAGAAAGCTCAAAACCAAAGGATTGCTTAGTTATTCCGTTTACAAACAAAAGAGTTTTTATACCAAAAAACATGAAGTTAAAGAAGCTGGAGTTTGAGAATTTCAAGGGCATCAAAAGCCTTGAAGTTGAATTTCGACAAGTTACTGAGATTCAGGGAAGAAACGGTACATGCAAGTCAAGTGTATTCGACGGATTCTGTTATTTGCTGTTTGGGAAGGATTCGGCAGGCAGGACAGATTTTGGGATTAAGACCTGGGATAAGCATGGTAAAATCATCCCCCAAATTGAACACTCGGTTTTTGGAGTGCTGGAAATCAACGGTTCAGAGATTTCTTTGAGAAAGACTTTGAAGGAAAAATGGGTAAAAAAAAGGGGTGCTGTGGAAGCTGAATTTACAGGTAACGAGACCCTGTATGAATTTGATGGTGTTCCCGTAACCCAAAAGGAATACCAGGAGCGCATCGGGAATATTCTGGACGAAAACGTCTTTAAGATGGTAACATCCCCCACCCACTTTACTTCCTTGAAGTGGAACGTGCAGAGAGAGTTTTTGTTTACCATGTCAGAAGTAAAGGACGAAGACGTTCCCGGAAAGTTCTCTCACATCCTTGGAAAAGACCTTGAAGACCTGAAAAAAAAGATCGCCAACGAGAAAAAAAGGATCAAAGGGGTTCTTGATCCCATCCCTTCCAGGATTGATGAAGTGTATCATGGTATTCCCGAACCCTTGGATTGGACTGCCCTGGAAAAAGAACTTGCCGAAGCCAAAAAAGAGCACCAGGAAATCCGTAAAGCTATTCTGGATAAATCCAAGGCTTACGAAAAGACCCTGGAGAAAAGAAACAAGCTCCGGGATGAGATCGCTGACGCCAAAGACAGCATCAAAAAAATCGACCGGGAATATAATCAAAAACTTTCCGAGTACGAATCTGTTCTTGCTGTCAATGAGAAATCAAAAGCACAGATCGACCAGGAGATTCAGTCCATGAGTACTGAAGGCGAAAGGTTGCTTGCCAAAATCCAATCACTCAAAGAAAAGATCGAATCCTACCGGGAGGAATACCGCAGCATCGCAGAGCAGAAGTTTGTTTTTGACGGTTACAACTGTCCGGTGTGCGAAAAGCCCCTGGATGATGCCGAAGAAAAGCGGATTGAAATGCAGGAGCGGTTCAATCTTGACAAAGCATCCAAGCTCGACGACAACAATGCCAAAGGAAAAGCCGTTAAGGAAGAAATCGAAGCCTTAAACACTGCGATCAAGGATTTGGCTTACCAGAAAGCCGAAGCCAAAAAAAGAAAAGAAGCGGTTCAACCCCCGCCCCGGCCAGAGGAGCCAAAAGGCAAGCAGGAGTTGTTTGAACTGATCGAAGTGCTGGAAGCGAAACTCTCCCAGGACGACGTGCAGGAAGAAATCTCTGAAGAACCCATTCTTCAAAAGATCAAAGAGATTGAATCAAAACTTGCCGTCAAAGAGCAAATCCAGAAAGCCGAAGCCCGCATCAAAGAACTCCAGGCACAACAGAAAGAGCTCTCCCAGCTTCTGGCAGACCAGGAGAAACTTGAGCACGACATCCTTCAGTTCACCATGGCCAAGGCGGATTTGGTGGAGAAAAAACTGAACCAGCGGTTTAAATATGTTAAATTTAAACTGTTTGACATACAAATCAACGGTCAGGAAATCCCCACCTGCGAAGCGACATTTAACGGGGTGCCATTCTCTGATCTTTCGACCGGGGAACGCATTATGGCTGGGATAGACATTCTGAATGCTTTTTCCGAGCATTACAATGTTTACGCCCCGGTGTTTGTTGATAACGCCGAATCGCTCACCTATCCCATTGAGATCAAATCACAGTTAATCAAATTAGTTGCCATCGACAAAGACCTTGAAATTTTATGAAACCAGAAGTAAGAAGACCCATTGACGTGCTGAAAAGCACCCTGAAAGCCCCATCAGTAGAGGAGCAGTTCAGAAACGCACTCAAAGAAAACAGCGGTGCTTTTGTGGCATCCATTATCGACCTGTACAACGGAGATCAGTACCTTCAGAAGTGCGACCCCAAAGAAGTTGTGATGGAGGCCCTGAAGGCGGCCACCCTGAAACTTCCCATTAATAAAAACCTGGGCTTTGCCTGGATTGTGCCCTACAGGTCACAGGGAGTACAGCGTCCGCAGTTCCAGATGGGGTACAAAGGTTACATTCAACTTGCAATGAGAACCGGGCAGTACCGTATCATCAACGCTGACATCGTGTATGAAGGTGAGCTTCAGCGGGTGAAAAAACTCACCGGGGAGATCAACTTCGACGGGGAGAAAAAGTCCGACAAGATTGAAGGGTACTTTGCCTACATCGAAATGATCAACGGTTTCTCCAAGACCCTGTATATGTCGAAAGAGCAAATCGAAGCCCACGCCAAAAAATACTCCAAGTCGTATGCCCACAGCAACTCCGCATGGAAGACCAACTTTGACGAGATGGCCATGAAGACCGTCCTGAGAAACCTGCTTTCGCATTACGGATTTCTTTCGGTGGAGATGATGACCGCCATGGACAACGACATCAAGGCCGAATCGGAAGTGCGCGATGAAGAAATCATGCAACACGCCAACAAGGAAGAAATCAGTGTGGAGGATGTGGAGTATGAAGAACAAAAACCGGAGCAGGGTGAAACACATTTTCCTGAGTATTAACGTCTAACCATCAACCAGCATGTTACACAAAGAAGCATATCCCTTGGCCGGGAAAACAGTAAAAATAAAAGCGCAGGCCAATGATATTGGCGGCCAGGAAATCGTCATCGAAGACTGGTGGGACAGGATATAGCCTTGTTGCCAACGGCCCCGCATACCCACAGTAGGGGATTTAATAACACTTAACTTTCACGCGATATGAGCAATATAAACAGCACAAACGGCAAAACTACCACCGAACCCCCTATTGTTGGGTATGCAGTGTTGGCACCAGTTTTTTCAACTGATGTTATTCAAAAAATGGTTTGCGAAATGGAAGTTTTACGTTTCAATTTACCTT